>JALUWZ010000017.1 GCA_027019205.1 Emcibacter sp. | reverse complement strand
TATGAATGATCACCGGATTGGCGGTAATATCATTCAGGGGCAGGTCGAGGCCTACCGCAAAATCCGCAATACAATGCGCTTTCTGCTGGGCAATCTGAGCGGTTTCAGTGACGGAGAGAAATTGCCACTGGCCGACATGCCGGAACTGGATCGCCTGATCCTGCACCGCCTGTATGAACTGGACGGGATCAACAGCCGGGGCATCGCCGATTTTAATTTCAACCGGATTTATACCGCCCTGTATCATTTCTGTACCGTGGAGCTTAGCGCCTTTTATTTCGATATCCGCAAAGACTGCCTTTATTGTGATGCGGGGTCGAGCCTGCGGCGACGGGCGACCCGGACGGTTCTGGACCAGATTTTTTATGTTCTGACCAAAATGATGGCACCGATACTGGTCTTCACCTCCGAGGAAATCTGGCAGTCCCGTTTCCCGGATGACAAGGACAGCATCCATTTGCAGAGCTTCCATGATATTCCGCCGGACTGGCGCGATGAGGGGCTGGCGGCCAAATGGGAAAAAATCCGGACCCTGCGCCGGGTGGTCACCGGCGCATTGGAAGTGGACCGGCGCGAGAAACGCATCGGCTCCTCCCTGCAGGGGGCGGTGACGGTCTATGTGGCGGACCCGTCCTATGCAGAGGCCCTTGACGGTCTTGACCTTGCGGAACTTTCGATTACCTCGGCGGCATCGCTTGTTGTGGGGCCGGCACCAGAGGGTGCGTTCCGCCATGAGGATGTGGCGGATATTGCGGTGGTGAGCGGCCTTGCCGAGGGTGAGAAATGTCAGCGCTGCTGGCAGATATTGCCCACGGTCGGCACGGTTACAGGCTTTGACGATATTTGTCCGCGCTGCGTGGATGCGGTCCGGGAGGCAGGATAAGACGTGGCTTTACGACGGGCATCCCACCTGGGCTATATCATTGCTCTCTGCGCCCTTGTGACGGACCGGGTCAGCAAATGGTGGATCATTGATATCCTTGACCTGCCGGAGCGGGGCCGGGTGGTGCTCCTGCCGTTCCTTAACCTGCGCTGGGCGGAGAATCGCGGGGTGAGCTTCAGCCTGCTGACGGCGGATAGCGAGGTTGGCAGATGGGGGCTGGTGGCGGCAACGCTGCTGATTGTTGCCGGGCTGGGTTTCTGGCTCCGGACGGTGCAGGACCGGCTGCTGGCGCTGGCCATCGGGCTGGTGATGGGCGGGGCGCTGGGCAATATTTATGACCGGGCGGTTTTTGGCTATGTTGCCGATTTCGTCCAATTCTATATCGGCAGCTGGTCATTTGCCATTTTTAATGTCGCCGACAGTTGCATAACGCTCGGCGCCGCGCTATTGATATGGGATGCTTTTTTCGGATCAACATCCGTAAAGAATTCGGGCAAGGTAAAGTAAGGAAAACACAGTGCGTAAAATTTTTCTTTTAATGGTTATAATTCCGGGGGTGGCCCTGTTGCTGTCGGCCTGTTCAAGCATGGACAGTCCGGATGAATTCAGTGTTTTGAAAAATCCGCCGCTTGTTATCCCGCCGGATTATCATTTGCGCCCGCCGGGGGCGGACAGCGCTGTCGAGGATGCCTTCACCCCGCAGCAGATCGCCAGAAGAGCATTATTCGGGACGGTTCCAAAATAGTCTTCAGGCCAGCGCAGTCTTCAGGCCGAACCAGTAGCTCGGTATAGTGATTTCATCACCCGGCTGCTGGCGGCTATGGTCAATGCTGTCCCAAGGATGAAGGCGGAAATACGGTGGTCATCGGTCAGGTTCCCTGCCGCCATTGTAATCAGTCCAAGCCCCAGTCCGAAGATCAGTCCGTTTGTTAATTGTCTCATTATTTTCTCTCCCTTGCTTATGGATATTATTCGGGGTGAATATGTTCACAAGGTGAAGGAAATAAGGTAATCTTGTGGCAATATTATTTTATGCGGGAGCCTGATCTTGACCATTCGCCGTCTGTCGGAAAATACTATTAATAAAATTGCCGCAGGCGAGGTTATCGAACGCCCGGCGAGCGCGGTAAAGGAACTGGTGGAAAATGCCATTGACGCCGGGGCCGGTGACATCCGGGTGGTAATGGTCGCGGGCGGGCGGGAACTGATCTCGGTCAGTGATGACGGGTGCGGCATGGGACCACAGGACCTTGCCCTTGCGGTGGAACGTCATGCGACCTCCAAATTACAGGAAGATAATTTAAGCGATATCCGGACCATGGGCTTTCGCGGCGAGGCATTGCCATCGATTGCTTCGGTCAGCCGTTTTTCCATGACCAGCCGCGCCCGGGGCAGTGATGAAAGCTGGAAAATTATCATTGATGGCGGCCATAACCAGGGTCTTCAGCCTGCGGCACGCAAGACCGGCACACTGGTTGAGGTGCGTGATTTATTTTATGCCACCCCGGCGCGGCTGAAATTCCTTAAAGCCGAGCGCACCGAATTCACTCATGCGCTGGATGTCATAAAACGGCTCGCCATGGCCAATCCCGAGGTCGGTTTCTCGCTGATGGACGGGGCGCGCCGCGCCTTTCAGGTCTCCGCCGCCCAGGGGGAATTGCTCGACGTCAGGCTGCGGCGGCTCGGGGCGATACTCGGACCTGAATTCGAGGATAATATTGTGGCACTTGATGTCACAAGAGAGATGGAGGGGGGGCAAATTACTCTGTCGGGCTATGCCGGGCTGCCGACTTATAATCGCGGTAATGCCCGCCAGCAATATCTGTTTGTCAATGGCCGCCCGGTAAAGGATAAATTGCTCAACGGGGCGGTGCGCGGGGCCTATATGGATTTTCTGGCCCGTAACCGCCACCCGGTGCTGGCCCTGTTTGTAGAAATTCCAACCGATATGGTTGATGTCAATGTTCATCCGGCCAAGGCAGAGGTCCGCTTTCGTGACAGCGGTATGGTCCGGGGGTTGATTGTCGGCTCTCTGAAACGGGCCTTGACAGAAGCCGGGCACCGCGCCGCGACCACGGTCGCCCAATCGGCGCTCGGCGCTTTTCAGCCGAGGTCCTCCTATGCCAAAGCGTCCCCGGCCTATACTGCCGGACTGGGGGAGCGCAGCCTTGATTTTCAAAAACCGCTCGGGCAGGGATTTGCCCCTCCAGCCGGGCGGACAGAGAGTACCGAAGAAAACCCGTCGGAAGACAGCCTGTCCTATCCGCTCGGGGCGGCGCGCGGTCAGCTCCATGAAACCTATATTATCTCCCAGACAAGCGATGGTATCATCATTGTTGACCAGCATGCCGCTCATGAGAGGCTGGTTTATGAACGGATGAAGGCCCATATGACAAGTGGCGATGTGCCGCGTCAATTGCTGCTGATCCCCGAGGTGGTTGAACTGGAACAAAGCGCGGTTGACCGCCTGGTGGCGCGGACGGCGGAACTGGCCGATATGGGCCTGTCCCTCGAAGCCTTTGGCAGCGGGGCCGTGGTGGTGCGCGAGGTCCCGGCCCTGCTGGGTGATGTTGATATCAAGGGGCTGGTCCGCGACCTTGGTGACGAGGTGATGGAGCTTGATCAGGCCCTGTCCCTGACCGAACGGCTGGAGGATGTCTGCTCAACCATGGCCTGTCACGGCAGTGTGCGGGCCGGGCGGCGGCTTGACGGGGCCGAAATGAATGCCCTGCTCAGGGAAATGGAGCAGACCCCCCATTCGGGCCAGTGCAATCATGGCCGTCCGACCTATGTCGAACTGAAACTCTCTGACATTGAACGGCTATTTGGCCGTCGTTAAATCCGGGTTACCCGCCTTGTGATATTCCTTCAATTCAGCGATGGCAATATCCAGATGAAGCCGGACTAGGCCAAGATCGGCGTCTTCGGCTTCCCGACAGAGATACCGCAGGGCGTTGATCATTCCGTCATATTCATATTCCATCGCCGCCGCATATTGTTCCGGAGTAAAATCATTTTTTCTTAAAGCCATAGATAGTATCTCCTTATTGTTAACACTATTAATACGTGTGTATAAACCAGAAATAGCAAAATATGACGGGAAAGAAAAGAGAATTATATATATAGACCTGTCAGGGGATATATTCCAGAAAACAAAGATCGGAATTTCCAAAAGTTTTCTGTTTCAGAATATCAAAGAAATCCGGTATTACCAAGGGGTTAGTATGAGAATATTCCACGATGATAATAGAATTTACCGCAAGATAGTCCTTTTGTACTAATGCAGATAGCGTATCAATAATCACGTCAAGCTTGTAGGGCGGGTCGAGAAATATCACGTCATACCGCCGGGATGCGGGCGGAAGGTCGGGAGCATTTACACAACTTGCCGATGTTATATTCCCGACATCCAGCAGGGCAATATTCTGCTTGACCAGCTGCAGGGCTTTCGGGCTTTTATCAAAGAAAGTCGCATGGGCCGCCCTGCGTGACAGGGCCTCAAGCCCGAGGGCGCCGCTTCCGGCAAAAACGTCAAGCACCTCTGCGTCCTCAAGGCCGCCGGACATATGGCACAGGATATTGAAAATACTTTCCCGCATCCGGTCCGAGGTTGGCCGGATGCTTCTATCGGCGGGGGAGGTTAATTTACGCCCCCGGTATTTGCCGCCAATGATTCTCATTTCTTGTGGGGGGCTTTCGGGTTGTCCTGTCGGCGTTTCGGGTCCCTTTTCTTTTTATTGATCCGGCGCTTGTTGGGTTTGGCCTTGGCTTTTGCCCAGCCGCTGCGGGATTTTGCCGCCGGGGATTTTGTTTCTTCAACAGGCAGGCTGTCCCCCCTGTCCCTGAAAAAACCGGCGCAGGCAAGGGTCAGTTCTTTTGCGCTGATCTGTTCGATGGCGCCGCGCTTGATCTCGCCAAGCTCGAACGGGCCGAAGGACAGGCGAATGAGGCGCGTCACCTGCAGGCCGATATAGTCGAGCAGTTTACGGACCTCGCGATTCTTGCCCTCACGGATGCCGATGGTCAGCCAGATATTGGATTTTTCCCGGCTTTCATCAATGTCGATTTTGACGCCGCGATATTGCACCCCCTCCAGGGTGATGCCGCGCCTGATTTCCGCAACTTTTTCCCGGTCAAAATAGCCATAGCAGCGGACTTTATAGGTTCTGAGCCAGCCGGATGATGGCAGTTCCAGCCAGCGGGCCAGCTCCCCGTCATTGGTCATCAGCAGCAGCCCCTCGGTATTCAGGTCGAGCCGACCCACCGACAGCACGCGCGGCATATTTTCCGGCATGGCTTCAAATACCGTCGGGCGGCCCTGTTCGTCATAATAGGTGGTGACCCGTCCGGCGGGTTTGTGATATTTCCACAGGGTGGTTGGCGCCGGCGGTTTGACCACCATGCCGTCCACGGTGATGCCCTCGACCGAGCTGATCAGGGTGGCGGGGGTGGTGATGACCTGATCATTTTGTTTGACCATACCGGCGGCAATCATCCGCTCCACCGCCCGGCGTGAACCGACCCCGGCCCGGGCCAGCATCTTGGCAATTCGTTCCCCTTTCAGGGGCTGTTCCATATCATCTGTCATCAGTATTTTTCAGGCGCGTTCCGGGTTGAATATCTGTCAATATGATGCCATACAGGAAATGATGATATTTTCCAACGAATATATGAATATGGCGCTGAAAGAAGCTCTTTTGGCCGGGGAACGGGGCGAGGTGCCGGTCGGCGCCGTCATTATCCATGAGGGCGCGGTCGTGGCGCGGGCCTCAAACCGGGTGATCACGGACCGTGACCCGTCGGCCCATGCCGAACTGCTCGCCATCCGGGCGGCCTGCGGCAGGCTTGACAGCGAACGATTGCCGGATTGTGATCTCTATGTAACGCTCGAACCCTGTCCGATGTGCGCCCATGCAATTTCCCTTGCCCGGATAAGGCGGCTCTATTTTGCGGCCCCGGATGAAAAGAGCGGCGGGGTTGAAAACGGCCCACGGATATTTCATGCGTCAAGCTGTCATCACAGGCCGGAAATATATGGCGGCATCGGCGCGCAGGCAGCATCGCAAATGCTCAAGGATTTCTTTCAGGCCCGGCGATAATATTTGGCGGTTGGCTAAAGGGCTGTTTTTGGTTAAGCTGTCCTTATGGATGATGTACTGATCACGGCACAGGACTGGGTTCAGGCAGTGATTGCCTGGTGCAATGGCACCTTGCTGACCTATCAGACTCTGGGGCAGCTGGCGGTTATTCTGCTGCTGTGGGGGGTGAGCCTCGGTCTGACGCGGCTGATCGGCTTTTTATTCCCCCATGGTCTCGACCGGTTTGAATTTTATCAGCGGATAAAATCGCAACTTACACCGCTATATAACCTTGCCCTGTGGGTGATGCTTATTCTGCTGGTGAAGACGGTGGCGGATCACCAGCAGATTGAAAGCTATGTCCTCAATACCGCTGTGAGCCTTATTCTGGCGTGGATCGTGATCCGGCTTGGCACCGGGTTGATTGAAAGCCGGGAAATTGCCCGGCTGATCCGCTCCTTTGCCTGGGGTCTGGCGGCGTTGAATATCGTCGGCTGGCTGTCGCCGCTGATTGATTTTCTCGACAGCATAAAATTTTCGCTGGGCCGGGGGGAGGTCAGCATTTTCGGGCTGCTGACCGGGCTGCTGACCCTGCTGGTGCTGGTCTGGGGCGCGCTGGTGGTGACCGGATTTCTGGAAAGCTGGCTGCGTCGGTTGCCGGCGGTCAATCCGTCCGCCCGGGTGCTGCTGTCCAAGGTGGCGCGAATCATTCTGGTGGCGTCGGCCTTTTTATTTGCGGTATCGAGCGTAGGTATTGACCTTACGGTATTTGCGGTCTTTGGCGGGGCGATTGGTGTCGGCCTCGGTTTTGGCCTGCAAAAAGTGGTATCAAACTTTATCAGCGGGGTGATATTGCTGATGGACCGGTCGATCAAGCCGGGCGATGTGGTTGAGGTTTCCGGCACCTACGGGCGCATCAACAAGCTTGCCGGGCGCTATACCTCGGTGATTTCCCGGGACGGGCGCGAGCATCTGATTCCGAATGAGGATATGGTGACCCAGACCGTGGTTAACTGGACCTTTTCCCACCGTATGATACGCCGCCATCTGCCGGTCGGGATTTCCTATAAAAGTGATGTCGATCTGGCGATGAAATTGATGATCGAGGCCGCCGACGAGATTCCGCGTATTCTGGCCGACCCGGCCCCTGCGGTTCTGATCCGGGGATTTGGCGACAGCGCGATTGATCTGGAGCTTCGGGTCTGGATCCGCGATGCCAAGAACGGGGTTTCGAATGTTGCCAGTGATGTTTATTATAAAATCTGGCAGAAATTCGGCGCGGGCGGGGTTGATTTCCCCTATCCCCAGCGCGATATTCATATTGTCAGTACTGCCAAGTCCGATATCCTGCCGGAATAACGGATTATTTATCTTTGGTCATTTCCGCGAAGACCTTCTGAATGAATATTTTCAGATTACCCAGGTTATGGCTGGCCTCGTCAAAATGTTCCTCAATATGGTTGATTTCTTCATGCTGTTTATCCTGCTTGCGCTGGTTCAGTTCCTGTGTCAGCTGATCGAGAACCATATGGGTTTCCCGGATCAGTTTTTTCAGCTTTTTTTCAGACAGGGATGAGAAATCTTCATTTTCCATCATGCTCTCCTATTCAACAAGTTGATATATAAAGACCATCAGGCCCGGCAAAACAAAGAAAACGCCAACGATATAAACGAGGGCATATATTTTCTTCTCCGCCGCCAGACGTGATAGCCATATGGCCCCCCTGAGGGGCAGGCGGCGCAGTTTTTTTATGCCGAAGATCAGCAGCACCGCCGAACAGTTATAAAGGAAATGGACCAGGGCAATCTGAAGCGCAAGGATGGCATGATCCCCTGAAATCGCCGTTGCCGCAAGCAGGGCGGTGATTGTCGTGCCGATATTTGCCCCGAGGGTGAAGGGATAAATCTGTTTGAGCCGGAACACGCCGGAGCCGGCAAGCGGCACCATAAGACTGGTGGTGGTGGATGAGGACTGAACCAGAATGGTGACAATTGCCCCGGACAGAATGCCCGAGACCGGTCCCCGGCCAATCGAGCCATGCATGATGCGTTTGGCCCGGCCCACCATCAGTTTTTTGAGCAACCGGCCAACAAAGATAATCGACATGAAAATAAGGAATATGCCGAATATGATCAGGATCACGGAGGCCCCCTGTTCAGAAATCATATGGGCCAGAGTCTTGAATTCCGCAATAACCGGTTTGGTCAACGGCTTGATAAAATCAAGTCCCTTGACGCTCATATTCTCGCCGCCAACCAAGGGGGTGGCAAGGAAACCTGCGGCCTTTTGCAAGGGATGGAACAGGATTTCGATTGGCAGAAAAATAGCAACGGCCAACAGATTAAAAAAATCATGAACCGTGGCGGCGGCAAAGGCCCGGCGGAATTCCTTTTTCCGGTTAATATGGCCCAGACTGACAATGGTATTGGTGATGGTGGTGCCGATATTGGCCCCCATAACCATCGGCACCGCCATTTCGACCGGCAATCCCCCGGCGACCAGCCCGACAATGATCGAGGTGACGGTGGAGGAGGATTGAATCATTGCCGTGGCAATTACCCCGACGATCAATCCCATGAACGGGTTGGTGGCAAAGGCGAAAAGCTCTGTGGCATGGCCCTTGCTCGCCCCCTTAAAGCCACTGCCAATCATACCGACGGCAGTAATCAGCAGATAGATCAGCAACAGGACCAGCAGCCACTGAAAAAGCCTGAATAGCATATTATCGGCTGGCCGTCCCGCTGCCCCTGAAGGAGATATATTGGTCATTCTTTCCCACCCGAAATATTATCTGCAAAAATCCATCTGCATAATTTCATCATTGCCCCTGAAAAGCAATAAGGCTGTTATATAAATTCAGGAAGCGGCGTCTTCCCGCTCTACGGCACGCCAGCCAATATCACGGCGGCAGAACCCCCCGGGCCAGTCGATCAGGTCCACGGCGGCATAGGCCTTGTCCTGTGCCTCGCGCACCGTTGGTCCGGTTGCGGTGACATTCAGCACCCGGCCCCCGGTGGCGAGAATTTGATCATTATTCTTTTTCGTCCCGGCGTGGAAAATACAAACCCCTTGCTCTGCCTGATCAAGATTGCCGATCACGCTGCCTTTTTCATAACTGCCGGGATAGCCCCTGGCCGCCATAACCACGGTCAGGGCCGTCATATCGTGCCAGTCGAGATTGATCTGATCAAGATTGCCCTCCGCACAGGCGATCAGCGCCGGGACAATATCCGATTTCAGGCGCATCATCAGCACCTGACATTCCGGGTCGCCAAAGCGGACATTATATTCGATCAGTTCCGGCCCCTTTTCGGTGATCATAAGCCCGGCGAAAAACACCCCTCTGAAGGGATGGCCTTCTGCCTTCATCGCCCGCATGGTCGGCAGGATAATCTCATCCATCGTGCGCTCCACCATATCTTCGGTCATCACCGGGGCCGGGCTGTAGGCTCCCATGCCGCCGGTATTCGGCCCGACATCGCCGTCACCGACCTGTTTATGATCCTGGGCGGTCATGAGCGGCAGGATATGATCGCCGTCACACAGGGCAAAGAAACTTGCTTCCTCGCCCTTAAGGAATTCCTCAATCACCACTTCCGCCCCGGCGGCCCCGAACTGCCCACCAAGAATATCGTCAATGGCCTGCTCGGCCTGAGCAGTGGTTTCAGCGATAATTACCCCCTTGCCTGCCGCAAGTCCGTCGGCCTTGATAACGATAGGGCAGCCTTTTTGCCGGACAAAGGCTTTGGCGGCGGCGCTGTTGTCAAAACGGCCATAGGCGGCGGTCGGGATATTATGGCGGGCGCATAAATCCTTGGTAAAGCCCTTGGAGCCTTCAAGCCGGGCGGCGGCGGCAGAGGGGCCAAAGGCGGTGATGTTTTCATTCCCCAGCCGGTCGGCCAGCCCCGCCACCAGCGGCAGTTCGGGGCCAATAACCACCAGACCAATATCATTGTTGCAGCAGAAATCCACCACTGCGTCATGGTCCGCACTGTCGAGGGTGATACATTGCGCCAGTTCCGCCATACCGCCATTGCCCGGCGCGGCAAAAATCCTGTCTGCCAGCGGGCTTTGGGATATTTTCCAGACAAGGGCATGTTCACGTCCGCCGGCGCCAATCACCAGAATATTCATCGGCAAAAATCCTTTTATTATGACGATCTTCCTTGTAGCATAGCAGACAGTAGAAACAAGGTGAATCCAGAGATATTTATGAGCGACGCGCCAGACAACGGCAAAACGGAATATAGCGTAACCGAGCTTAGCATGAAGCTGAAACGTATGGTGGAGGGCAGGTTCGGCTATGTACGGCTGCGCGGCGAAATATCGGGCTTCAAGCGTGCAGCATCGGGCCATATTTATCTGGCCCTCAAGGATGAGAAATCGGTGCTTGACGGGGTGATGTGGAAGGGGGTCGCGGGGCGTCTCGCCTTCCGGCCCGAGGACGGGCTTGAGGTGATCTGTGGTGGCAAGCTCACCACCTATCCCGGGCGATCCAAATATCAGATTGTCATTGAGCAGATGGAGGTTGCCGGGGCCGGGGCGCTGATGGCCCTGCTGGATGAGCGCAAGAAAAAACTCGCTGCCGAGGGGCTGTTCGATCCGGGGCGCAAGCAAGCCATTCCCTATCTGCCGAAAGTCATTGGCGTTGTGACGTCACCGACCGGGTCGGTCATTCGCGATATACTCCACCGGCTGTCGGACAGATTTCCGCGCCATGTTATCGTCTGGCCGGTGGTGGTTCAGGGGGACAAGGCCGCAGAACAGGTCGCCGGTGCCATCCGGGGCTTTAACGGATTGGCGGAAAATGGTCCGGTGCCAAGGCCGGATGTGCTGATTGTGGCGCGCGGCGGCGGCAGTCTTGAAGATCTGTGGCCGTTTAACGAGGAAGAGGTCGTCCGGGCGGTGGCGGATAGTGATATTCCGCTGATTTCCGCCGTCGGTCATGAAACCGACACCACATTGATTGATTATGTGGCCGACCTGCGCGCCCCGACCCCGACGGCGGCGGCGGAACAGGCGGTACCGGTCAGGGATGATCTGATCTATACGGTTCAGGATTATAATATCCGCCTGGGCCGGGCGGTGCGCCGCATGATGCAGGACCGCGCCCAAAAGCTTGAGGGTCTGGGACGGGGGCTGCCGAAACCCTCGGAAATGCTGGCCCTTAACCGCCAGCGGCTTGATGATATTGTCGCCCGTCTGCCCCGGGCCTTGTCGGGGCTTATGGACCGGCGGCAGATGCAGCTTGACGGTATCAGCCGCCTGTTTGACAGCCTGAATTACCGAAAAGTGCTGGAGCGCGGCTATGCGGTGATCAGGAATGAGCATGGTCAGGCGGTGACGCAGGCAGCAGGCGTGATGCCGGGCCGCGCCCTTGATATGGAATTCCATGACGGTCATGTGGCAGTTATCGCGGCGGGAAAAGCGCAGAAAAGCAGAAAGAAACCGGCCCGGAAGGAAAGTGACGGGCGACAGGGCAGCCTGTTATGAGGAGTATCACGGGCATATTTTTTCTGCTTGTCATGACCTGCTCTGCCGGGGCGGAAAATCTGCTGGGCCTGCCTGATATCCTCACTCAAGGGGGGCTTTATGTCGGCAAGGTCGGGCCGGGAACAACGGTGTGGTTTGGCGACCGGCGGCTGAAGCTTACCCCGGACGGTCATTTTGTTTTTGGCCTCAAGGCACATCAGGGGGCAATGGTGAAATTCCGGCTGGTGGACAAGGGCGGCAAGAGCCAGCTTCAGCGTTTTATGGTGAGGAAACAGCAATATGATGTCCAGCGCATTGACGGCCTGCCGCAAAAGATGGTGACGCCGCCGAAAAAGATTCTCGCCCGGATTGCCGCCGATGCGTCCCGGGTCAGGAGGGCGCGGACAACAGACAGCCCCCGGCAGGATTTCCGTGAGACCTTTATCTGGCCGGTGCGGGGCCGGATCAGCGGCAATTTCGGCAATTACCGCATCCTGAACGGCACCCCGAAAAGCCCTCACGGCGGCATGGATATTGCCGCGCCGAAAGGCACGATAATCGTCGCTCCCTTAAGCGGGGTGGTTACCATGGTGTCCGACCTATACTATACCGGCAATACGGTGATTATTGATCACGGCTTTGGCGTCAGTACGGTCTTTGCCCATATGGACAGGGTATTGGTCAAAGCCGGGCAGAGGGTCCGGCAGGGGCAAAAGATCGGCACCGTCGGCATGACGGGCCGCGCCACCGGCCCCCATCTGCATTTTGGTCTCAACTGGTATCAGGAGCGGCTCAATCCGGCGCTGCTACTCGGCAAACAGGAGAAAAAGCAATGACAAAAGACATGTTACATATCGTATGCCCCCATTGTGGCGCGGTTAACCGGATTGCCGCCACCCGGCTGGCGGACAGGCCGAATTGCGGCAAATGTCACCAGCCGTTATTTGCTGGTCACCCGCTTGACCTGACAGGGGCAAATTTTGACAAACATGTCACGCGCAATGATATTCCGCTGCTGGTGGATTTCTGGGCGCCGTGGTGCGGGCCGTGCAAGATGATGGCCCCGGCCTTTGTCGAGGCCGCCGGGCAGCTGGAGCCACGTGTCCGGCTGGCCAAACTGAATACCGAGGAGGCACAGGATATTGGCGCACGCTATGGCATTCGCAGCATCCCGACACTGGTTCTGTTCCGCAATGGTCAGGAAGTCAGCCGTCAGTCCGGGGCCATCGGGGTCGGGGATATTATCCGCTGGACCATGGGGCAGCTGTAATGTGTGAATTATTCAGCCTGTCGGGCCGCCTGCCGGCCCCGGTCGGTTTTTCGCTCGAACAGCTTGCCCGCCACGGGGAGAATGCCGGGCCGCGCGATGGCTGGGGCGTTGCCTTTTATGATGGCCGCGCGGTTTCCCTGTTTCGCGAGCCATCCCCGGTCAGTGACAGTGCGCTGGTCCGGTTTGTTGAGCAGCACGCGCCGCCAAGCTCTCTGGTAATCTCCCATATACGCAAGGCGACCTTTGGCGACCGGCTGCTATGCAATACCCACCCCTTTGCCCGGGAGCTGGCCGGACGGGAGCATATTTTTGCCCATAATGGCAATCTGGCGGGGATAGTGCAGGACCCGGATTTTGCGCCGCATCGTTTCCAGCCCGTTGGCGATACCGATTCGGAACTGGCGTTCTGTAATCTGCTGGAACGGCTGGCAGGCCTGTGGGAACAGGATGAGGATGTTATTCCGGCGCTTCGCGACAGGCTGGATATCATTGCCGGATTTGCGGCGGATCTCAGGGCTTTCGGCCCGGCGAATTTTCTCTATTCAGATGCCGATATATTATTTGCCCATGCCGATCGCCGCCATCAGCCGGACGGGGAAATCCGCGCGCCGGGCCTGCATTTCCTGATGAGAAGCTGCCGGGAAAAGGCGGCGGTTCTGACCGGGGGCGGGGTGACAATGCCGGCGCAGCAGCAGGATGTTATCCTTGTTGCCAGTGTGCCGCTGACGGATGAGGGCTGGCAACCGATGGCCGAGGGTGAGATCATCGCCCTGGGTGCCGGGCAGATCATAGGGCGTCGCCTGCCCTAAAATCCGGTTTTCAGTCCTATATAGAGGGCGCGTGGTTTGCCGGGGAGATAGCGGTCACCGGTGAAGCTGGTATAATCGGCGCGTTCGGCATATTTTGTGTCGGTGACATTCATCAGCCGCAGGAAAAAACCGTAGCTGTCGGTGATTTTTACGGTCATACGCAGATTGACATAATCATGGCCGGGATATTTATGCAAATTTTCCGGGTCGGTATAATAGGCCCCCATATGGACCCATTCAAGCTCGGTCGTGAGGCGATCCAGCGGGCGCCAGTTTATCTGCATACTGCCAAAATTACGCGGCGCTGTATCAATATCCCTGCCGTTTAAATTGATGCCGTTGCTGATATAATCGAATGCGTAACGGTGACGGGCAAGGCTTAAATTACCCCGGATGCCCAGGCGGTCGTTCAGGGAAAATCTGACCATTATATCCGCGCCGATATGATCCGACTTGCCGTTATCCACATTGAAAAAGGCCGCGTCGCGAAAGATATAACCGGTCTTTTTCATGGCGTAGAGCGAGATATTATAGCGCCAGCGGCCCCGGCTCCCGCGCGCGCCGACCTCAATATTCTTCAGACTGACATTATTCAGGTCGGCGGTTTTCTGCCGCCGCTGCAACCGGTAAAGCTCGCTCGTCTGCGGCGCCCGAAACCCCTGCGACAGAGTGAGGTAGAGAGTGTCCGTGCTGTGATAACTGTAGCGCAGGCTGATTTTTGGCGAAAAGCTGGTGAAGCTGTCACGTCTGCTTGCCGGGCGGCTATAACGACAGCCGCCAAAGCCGCAGGCATTGCCGTTTTCATCCGTCCGGCCACTGATCATATTATTGGTATAATCATAGCGCATATATTCAAGCCGTCCGCCCGCCACAAGATGCAGACGTTGATTTATCGCCCAGTCCGCCTGCAGGAAAGCCGCCGTCTGAAGGCTGTTCACATCATAATCATATTGCTTGCCGGAGGGGATGGTCGCCCGCAGGAAAGCCGACCCCGTGGTTGGATGAGCCTGGGTCTGCTGCAACGATCCACGGGTATATTCCCCGTCAATTCCGGTGATGATCTCCAGCCTGCTGCCCTCGTTAATATAAAGTCCGTTCTGGAGTCCGACACTGGTCTGGCTGTTTTCTTCCAGCGGTTGTCCCGGCAGGAAATGCATCAGGAATGTCATGTTCATTGTCCGGAAGTAGGGCGTGACCTGCCAACGGACACCGTCCCCCGTTTCCCGGGAAAAGCGTGACCAGTAACGCAGGGACCTTGCCTTGCGGAAGGCTTCGGGGTTGGGGTTCTGCCGAGCCAGCGCCCGGTTTTTATAGGCGTCCCGGCCAACAATAAATCCCGCCGTCTCCTGATCAAGATTGGTGAGATTAAGACTGGATGAAATGGTCCATACATCGCCGTTATAATCATGGCGCAGGGTGATTTTCTGCTGGTCATATCCTGACTGGTCGCGCCAGCCGCCGTCATGGCTGACGGTTGCCAGCCCGAGCAGGCCGCCTTTTTCAGTCGTTACCCCTTCGGAGATATTAAAACGGATAAAATCCCAGGCCCCGCCTTCCATCGACAGGCTGCCGCCGTCCCGGTTGGCGGCAGGGGTGATAATATTGATCATGCCATGCAGGGCGTTGGAGCCATAGAGCGCTGATCCTGGCCCCTTGGTGATCTCGATCCGCGCGGCCTGTTCGGTGAAGGCTTCGAATAACTCATTAACGTTACAGAATCCGGCGGCGCGCAGGGGAATTCCGTCCTCGGCCATAAGAAACGCTCCGCAGGCCCCGGCCCCGGTGAATATTGGCGAGCGAATTGAGGCGAGCATTTCCTGACCATTGTTACGCGAGAAATTCACCCCCGGAATCCGGACCGCCAGCTCACTGAAATGAGTTGACTTGACCAGATCAAGCTCCTGCCGTCCGATCAGGGCAATATTGCCCGCCTCGTCCGACAGAGGCCGCTCACTCCGGCTTGCGGTAGAGACAATTTCCGCAATTTCTGCCGCCGCAGCATGGGCCGATATTACATTTCCTGCCACCAACAGGCATGTCAACCAGGTCATTATTTATTGTTGCTTTCCTTCGACCTTTTCAGGATCTGCGCCCTGAGAATGATATATTGCCGAATGGCCTCCAGCTGTTTTTTATTCAGGGCCGTTTTGAAAGACACCATACCGTTATCTTTGAGGATGCCGCCCAGAGTAATATCAAACCAGCGATCATCCTGCAATGCGGAACTGTAACGAAGGTCCGGCAGCACCCCGGCACTGACGGCTTTATCACCATGGCAGCTACTGCAGAAATGGTGAAACAGGCCATTTCCGGTGGCAATCTGCTTTGGGTTACCTGTTCCGGCAGGAGGTTGGGGAAAGTAGGCTTCGGTATATTTCCATGGCGGTAATTTGTCACGGCCACCAAGCTTGAAGGTCAGGATTCGACTGTTATTGCTGACCTTGCCGGATTTCAGGGCGGCTTCTCCGGCAAGGAGCGGGAACACGCCGCCCCATCCGGCAAGGATAGAGACATATTGCTCACCACCCACGCTATAGGTAACCGGGGCGGCAATAATTCCGGTTTGTGCCGGGAAAGACCACAGCTTCTCGCCATTACGGGAATCGTAAGCGACGAAAGTGCCAGCGGCATTGCCCTGAAACAAAAGATTTCCTTTCGTATTCAACAGGCCGCCATTCCAGGGTCCTGGATGCTGTACGCGCCATAATTCCTTTTGTTGCACCGGGTCCCAGGCGGAAATATGTCCCTTGATCATGGCCATGACCTGTCTTTTGGCTGTTTTGTCATCAGGCATGGAGGCCGCCGCCAGATCAGCTCCGAGATTAACCCCGGGGTGAACCACCTTGAAATTCTTGTCCGGGGCATAGAGGAAAGGCACTTCCTGCGCCGGAATATAGACTATGTGGCTGTTTGGGTTATAGGACATGGATTGCCAGTTATGGCCGCCAAGCGGATTGGGAAAAGCCAGCCACGGATTATCATAATATCTGGCCTTCGGGTTTTCCACCGGACGACCGGTTGCCATGTCCACATGGCTGGCCCAGTTGGCCTTGACATATTTTTTGGCCGAAAGAAGCGCCCCGGTTTTGCGATCAAGAATATAGAAGAAACCGTTTTTCGGGGCCTGCATCAGCACTTTACGCATTTTCCCGTTAATTTTCAGGTCGGCTGAAATCATCTGTTGTGTGGCGGTATAATCCCACATTTCACCGGGTGTAGTCTGATAATGCCAGACATATTTCCCGCTGTCTGGCTTAAGGGCGACAATGGAAGACAGGAAAAGGTTATCGCCACCGCCGGGGCTGCGGATTGCCTGATTCCACGGGGAGCCATTGCCGACCCCGATATAAAGCTGGTCAAGGTCCGGATCATAGGTCATGGAATCCCACACAGTGCCGCCGCCGCCGAGCTTCCACCATTCCCCGTGCCATGTTTTGGCGGCTTTTTCAAGGATGGGGGCTTCGAAGCCCTTTTTGGGGTCCCCCGGCACCGTAAAGAACCGCCAGACCATTTTCCCCGTGAGGGCATCATAGGCGCTGACATAGCCGCGCACGCCGAATTCTGCGCCGCCATTACCGATAAAGACCTTGCCCCTGGCGACAAGGGGTGCGCCGGTTATGGTGTAAGGGAGTTTTTTGTCGATGGTCATTACGTCCCAGATGACCTTGCCTGTTTTGGCATCAAGGGCAATCAGCCGCCCGTCCAGTGTGCCGACATAAACCTTGCCCTGCCATACCGCAACACCGCGATTGACGACATCACAACAGGCATTCACCGCCCATTTGCCGGGAACTTTCGGGTCATATTCCCATAATAACCGGCCCGTTACCGCATTAAGGGCGTATACCCGGCTCCATGATCCTGTAACATACATGACGCCATTGATGACAATCGGGGTTGCCTCCAGTCCACGGTGGGTGTCAAAGTCGAAATGCCAGTCCAGCCCGATATCTTTAATATTTTTAACATTGATCTGATCGAGCGGGCTATAGCGTTGCTGATCAAAAGTCCGGCCATGCGCCAGCCAGTTTTGCGGTTCATGATCTGCATTTATAATACGCTGGTCGCTCACGGTTGCGGCACTTAAATTCTCTTGCGGCTTTTCAGCATTACAGCCCGTTATACCCAGTGTAATCAGGAGGATGATCATGATATTTCTGTAAAGCGTCATAGAATTTCTCTGCGGTTAAAAAATGAAGAACAGAATGAATAAAAAACTCCGGGTGATGCGGGGGTCACCCGGAGGGAGAAGACCTGAATTAATATGTCAGGCGAAGTGTCAGATACCATTCACGGGGTCGGGCATAGGTCCCTTCTGTGTAGCCCACGCCCGGCTGGTTAAAGCCGGAAACAATATATTTCTTGTCGGTAAGGTTTCTGGCCCCGGCGACCAGTTGCCAGTGATCCCCCGGGTGGGCATAGGTTATCGCCGCATTGAACAGATGAATACCAGGCTGGGTAAGTTCCGGGGTATTCTCGGCATTATTATATATGGTGCTGTTGTAATTCCAGTCACCGTGGAGCATCAAGCTGCCCTCGTTAGCCAGATCAATGGTATATTCCACTTCCGCCGTGGATGAAAATTCCGGCGTATTGGCAAATTTTGTGCTTGTGTTGATGGTGGCGAAGGGGTCGGTAACCTCGGTATATCGGGCATTGATATAGGCAAGACCAATATTTATTTTCAGATTGTCAATGGGCAGGGCCTGAAGTTCGAGTTCCGCCCCCTTGATCACGGCCTTGCCGGCATTAACGGTGATGGGGGTGATGCCTTCCTGATTGATCAATTGCAGGTTGGAATAATTGGTATAGTATGTCGCGCCGTTAAGACGCAGGCGGTTATCAAACAGTTGTGATTTAAACCCGAATTCATAGGACCATACTGTCTCGGGCTTAAAAGGGCGGGCCGCCGTTTGCGGGTCCACTGTCCTGCCGGTCCAGCCCCCGGATTTAAATCCTCTGGAGGCCGAAATATAGGTCATGAAATTCTCGCTCCAGTGATAGTTAATATCAAAATGTGGCGAAGTATCGGTAAAATTCTGGCTTACCCAGACATCGGGAAGAAGAAGAACATTGGACACAAGCTCGCGGTGAATCGGGCGGTAGTGTTTTTTGTCTTTGGTAAAGCGCACGCCTGCGGTAATGCCGAGGGTGCTGGTGATATTATAGGTTGCCTGCCCAAAGGCCGCATAGCTTTTATTATAAACAAGGTTATTTTCATCAAGGTTAAGGAATGGTGAAAATGACAGCTGGCCAAGGGGGACAAATACATTGTCCCGCCCGGTTTCTGAAAAATAAAATAATCCGGTAAGCCATTTGAATTTATTGTCAAAGGAAACGCCGTTAAGCTGCAGCTCCTGGGTAAACTGCCGGTGTGAATATTTGTTGGAGGTATGGTCGATGGCCAGGGGGGTATCATCGGCATCCCGGCCAAAAGCTGCGGATAAACTCCGGTGGGCGGTAATTGACTTGAAATGGATGTTATCGGTAATGTCATAACTTAATGTCAGGGAGACACCGAACAGATCAAGGTTAGAAAAATTAGGCCCGGTACCATAGGTCGTATAGGGGCTGTTCGTCAGAAACCGCTGGTCAAACGGGGTATGATCGGCGGCATTGAGGCTGGTACAGGCGGGCGCAACGGGAATTCCTGCTATACAGGCATTATATGCCCCGGAAAGATTTGTCGGGCCGGGAAATATCGCCAGTAATTTTGACGGGACGGAATGTTCCCGGCTCCTTGTCCCGTCAAGAATCAGGGTGGCTTGCAGACGATCCGTTGCCTCTAATTGAAAGATGGCTTTTACTGTATCGGTATTCTCGTCCCCCAATGTCCTATTCTGCCCGATGGCCTGCGGCGGATAGGAAATATCAGGGCCGTGCGGGCCGGTGAATTCAATTCGTTTTGCATAGCCATCCCGGTTTTTGGAAGAAAAACTGAAGGATGAATATAATTTATCATCAATCAGCGGGACATCAACGGTCATTCGCAGGTCCCGGCGGTTATAACGACCGATGGTGGCCTCTGCCTTGAAAGCAAAATCCTTTCCCGGTTTGGCAGAAACGATATTGATGGCCCCGCCAATAGTATTGCGGCCAAAAAGGGTTCCCTGGGGGCCTTTCAGAACCTCAACCCGTTGCAGATTTAACAGATCAACGATGCCTCCGACAGAACGGGCGACATAAACCCCGTCGACATAGATGCCGACCCCCGGGTCAATTGTCAGCAGGAAATCACTCATGCCAATGCCTCGGATGAAGGCGGTTATGGTGGACGAGCTTCCGGTTAAGGTGGCCGTTGAATCCAGCGTCAGACCCGGGGTATAATCGCCGATCTGCGAAATATTGCTCAAGCCCTTTTTTTGCAGGGAATCTGTTGAGAATGCCGTAACGGCAACCGGGATATCCTGCAGGCTTTCAGATATTTTCCGGGCGGTCACCACAATTTCTTCCAGTGAATTATTGTCCTGATTATTCTCCAGCGCCTGTGCGCTGCTGACATGTGAGGATATAAATCCGGTCGATAGAATACTTGCCGACAGCAGCAAGAAAGATGCAGATTTTAATTTATGGCCTGAATTTTTATACATGGAAGAACTCCCTTTGATATTTGTTTGTGGCAAAGTGACATAATCAGGGAGGGCCTGCTCAACCGAGAGGGGCCTGAAAAGTTATCCAAAAGGGAAAAAAGAGATTTTCAGAACAATGTCAGTTCAGAATATTTTGAAGCCCCCGACGGAATGAGCGCGGCGAAGCCCCGTATTTTTCTTTGAATACCCGGGAGAAATGGGTCATGCTGTTAAACCCCCATGTAAAGGCAATGTCGGTAATTTTCAGGTGGGAATTTTTTCTGTTCCTGAACTGCCGGGCGCATTCTTCCAGTCTTCGGGTCAGTATATACTGACCGATTGTTTGTGGTTCTGTGCCAAATTCTGCAAAAATCCGGTGGAGATAACGCGGGGTTATTTTAAATGTTTTGGCAATCTTTGTCGGGCTGAGCTGCGGGTCCGACAAATTATAGTCAATGAATCTTTTTATCTGCAGAAAACGTAACTGTCTGATTGAATTAGGGGCAATAACGCTATTGATTTGTTCCTGATAGGATGTTGCCAGAAGATCAATGATGTTATGGCCCAGTTGACGGTTAATGTTGTCGCTGTTCCCCAGATTCTCCTGAGTCCAGAAACCGCGCAGTATCCGGGACAGCAACCCGCTGATATTTTTGTTGCCGGAAAATTTGTGACCAACAATCTCCTCGGGGCTGGAAATTCTTTCCTGCAGGAGACCGTAGGGAATACGCATGACGCCCATTGAAATCGGATCATTAAATTCTACCCGGTAAGGGGATTCGCTGTCCACAAGGGTAAAGTCACCTTTCTTCAGCAAAACCTCGCGGTTACGCTGTGAATTCATACTTTCGTTGGCCAGCTGCAAATGCAGGAGAAATACTTTTTCTGTGGATTTTGAGGCATGATGCGTTGTGTGGGAAACTTTTGAACGGGTGGTTCTGACATGGGCATAGGTTAAATCTCCCAGTGAGGTGGAGATCAGTTCCGCCTGAAAATGACTGTCATCCATAAAGTCGGTCACCAGGCCGGTGAAGGCCTCACAGATTGCATCATTCCAATATTCCCGCCGCAAATTCGGCGGCAGTTTTTTTGTTGAAAAAATATTCATGTTCATCTCTGAAAATTCCCTCCGATGGTCATGCAAGATGGTAATGAAGCGGTCCTCTTTGAGGTTCCCGCGCTCCGGCAGTCCCTAAACACACTATATTATGGATGTTATAATACATCGCAGGAAAAGACAAACTTATCCGAGAGGGAACATTATTTGCCACTCTTTTGCTGTTCCAGCCAGGCCTTGCGGGACAGGTCAATCAGATAGCTGTGGATGGCGTCCGCCTGTTCTTCACTCAGAATATCGCTGAAATTTGCCATGCCGAGGTCGGCACGCGCACCATGCAGGACGATGTCCCTGAAGCTCGCATGAACTTCGGGCGTCATGCGGCGCAGGTCGGGATAGCCGCCATTCATATTCCAGTGGCATTCGCCGCA
>JALUWZ010000016.1 GCA_027019205.1 Emcibacter sp. | reverse complement strand
CTCCCGGGGCATGACAGACCAGCCCGACAGGTTTCTGCGACCGGTGAAAACCCTCAATCAGGGCAATGGACTGCCGGTCTGTGGCCAGGTCCCATAACGGGCCGTGACCGCCGGGATAGAAAACCGCATCAAAATCCCCTGGGGTTACATCGGCCAGCAGCACCGTATGCGCCAGATGATCCCGGGCCTCGGCATCATCGCTGAAACGTCTGGTGGCATCGGTCTGAAAATCAGGTTCGTCACTTTTCGGATCGAGCGGCGGCTGGCCCCCTTTTGGCGAGGCCAGGGTGATTTCCGCCCCGGCATCCTTGAAGATGTAATAGGGCGCGGCAAATTCTTCCAGCCAGAATCCTGTTTTCCGACCCGTGTCGCCCAACCGGTCATGAGAGGTTAATACCATCAGAATATTCATATTTCTTTTCCTGCCAAAATTGCCCCGAAAGCCCCGGGATCAGGACTTGCTGTATATATGGAGAAATTCTTCCAGAAAATCAACCCGGTCATTTCCCCACCACATTTGCCCCGCAAAACACATGGACGGCACCCCGAAAACATGATTTTCAATCGCCTGTTCAGTTGACATATTATAGGCGTCTGCGGCCTTGTCCGAGGCAACATACTGCATAAAATCATCGCCCGGCCAGCCCATTTTACCCGCCAGCTCACGCAGGTTTTGCTCATCCTGCGGCGACTGGCCCCGTCCCCAGACCATGGCGAACCCCGCGCGGACATATTCTGCCTCGCGGCCACGGTCCATGGCGTAAAATGTCCCTTTGTTGATCAGTCCGGTATGATAATCCGGTGGAAATGCCAGCGGAATTCCAACACGCTTTGCCCAGCGGTCAAGGTCTTTGGCCAGATAGGCCAGCTTTATCGGCAAATCACGATTGGTCGGACCATTATTGCCAATGGCCAGTTTCGCCCGCGCCAGATCAATCGGCTTATAGTCAATATCCAGCCCGAAGCGGGCCGCGACATCCACCAGCCGGTGATTGGCCAGATATGAAAAGGGACTGAGAAAATCGAAATAAAAATCAATCTTTGCCCCTTCGGGAAAATTATATTCCGTCATGCCGCCGTCAATTCCATATAACCGCAACCCGCAACCCATTCAGGGACCGCTTCATAGGCGATAACCTCGCCCCTGCAGGCCCCCATCACCCCCATGGCACAGATAAAATTCTTGATTTCAAGACCGCCATTGCCGCCGTCACGTAAAATATCCTCATCTCTCAGAGCAATAAGTGAGCCAACATCACCCCGGACGATCATCTCCATGATCATCCGGTCCCATACTTCATTCACCCGGCCCATTTCCGCCATGCCCGGCCAATGGCTGATGCCGCCGGTACCGTAAACCGCAACACGTTGCGCCCCGTCCCACGCCGCAATCGCCTGACCGATGGACTGGCCAATCTCATAGGCTCTCCGGCTGCTGATAACCGGTTCCATACCAGAATTAATATAGACCGGTATCGTCCTGATATTATCCACAGGACGAATGGCATAATGATAGGGCACCATCACCGAATGATCCAGCTTGAGCGATTTCGAGGCCGCCCAGTCAACGCCATTCTCCCGTCCGTAATCCATGATATGCCGGGCAAGGGCCTCGTTACCGATGATTTTCTCATGCTGAATCCCCAGCCACTTTTCGCACGGCCCTTCAATATCGCCAATGCCGATCATCGCCTGCGGGATGCAATAGGGGCCGTTTATGGTGTAATGATCATCACCGATCACCACCACACTATCGACTTTTTCAGCCCGGATCCGGTCGGTAACCGTCCGGTATGCCCCAAGGCAGGCATCCCGCTTTGCCTTGGGCGGGGCGTCCGGCATTGAGGGAATGAGGGGGTCGTGCGGCATCAGGAAACCGCATGTTATTTCTGCCATATCTGTCTTCCTATCCGGCCCGGACCCGCGCCATTTTCCCAAGATATTCCGGGACTGACCCGGGACCATTTATCGCCAGCCAGGCGTTGAATAGCAGCATCTCGCTCGCCCCCCGGTCGGCGATCACGCGCACGTCAAGTTCCTTCACCAGTTTTCGTTCCAAATCCGCAAAGCCATAGCTGTCCAGCACCGCATCCGGGGCCTCGCGGAACCGGGCGGCCAGCTGCGGATCATGATGGATATCCCACAGGATACGCTCTATCGTATTGATGCTCACAGGATGCTCCCTTGCTGTAATCCGTGCGAGGCTATCCTGATTTTAATCATTACACAATATAATATCTGTGATAAACTGCATCATTAATATGAATAGAAAGACCGCTAATGGACCTTAAAAATATTGACCTGAACCTGATGATGGTTTTCAGGCAATTATTGATTGACCGCAGCGTCACCCGGGCTGCCGACAATCTCGGGGTCAGCCAGCCTGCCGTCAGCAACGCCCTGTCCCGGTTACGGAAACTTTTCGGCAACCGGCTTTTCGTCCGCACACCGCAAGGGATGGAGCCGACCCCCTTTGCCGCCCGGCTGGCCGGTCCGGTGTCAAACGCGCTTGATCTAATCCATATTGCCATAAACCAGAATGTTGCCTTTGATCCTTCGACCAGCGCCTATGGCTTTAAAATCGGCATGACGGATATTGGCGAGATCTGTTTTCTGCCGCCCCTGATGGAAAAACTTCTCGATTTGGCCCCCGGCGTATCAATCAGCACAGTCCGCAACAGCGCCGTCAATCTCAATGATGAAATGGCGGCGGGAACGGTTGATATGGTCATCGGCTATCTGCCGGACATGAAAGACGGCGCTTTTCAGAGCCGCCTGTTCACCCAGAGCTATGTCTGTCTGCTGCGCCAGGGTCACCGGCTTGACAAGGCGGAAATATCTCTGGAGGATTTCTCCCGGGCCGACCATGTTTCGGTTATTTCGCTCGGCACCGGCCATGACCAGATTGATATGCTGATTGACCGGGCCTGTCCGGGGCGTATAATTAGGCTCACCGTACCGCATTTCGTCGCCCTTGGTTATATCCTGAGCAGCACCAATATGATCGCCACCGTACCGGAATATCTGGCCCGGCGGATGCGGGAGCCGTTCGGGCTGACATATGTCCCCCACCCGTTGCCCCATCCGGAAATCCCGATAAATATATTCTGGCATGAAAAATATAATCAGGACCCGGCCAACAAATGGCTTCGCAGGGTTTTAACCGATATGTTCAGGGAATAATCAGGCTCCTCAAATGATCAGGCTTTTTAAATGATCAGGCTGGCGGGCGCTTGCCGACCCCGATGCCGCCGTCGCTCAAAATCACGCTGCCGGTCATATAGCGCCCGTCCTGCCGTGAGGCCAGCAGAACAAAAATCCCCGCATGGTCCTCCGGCTGGGCAGGAAATTCGAGCGGGGTCATATCAGCTATCATTTTATCAATTCCCGGCATTTCAGACATATTCGCCGTGTCCATACCGGCAGATTTTGGCCCGGCCAGATTGGTCAGGGTTCCGCCTGCTGCCACGCCATTAACCCGGATATCCGGCGCCAGTTCCCACGCCAGCGCCCGGATCAGCCCCAGCACCGCATGTTTTGAGGCAACATAGAGACAACCGCCACCGCCAGTGAAATAGCTTGAGGTCGAGGCGGTAAAGATCATTGATCCCTTGCTGTCTCTGAGCGCAGGCAACGCGGCCTTTGCCCCGAGCAGGTAGCCCTTGACATTGATATCGAATAATTCCTGGTAATTATCTGACAGGGCGTCCGCCTCCTGGCCCTCAAGACTGCCCATATAATCCCAGATTCCGGCATTGCCAATAAAACAGTCAAGCTTGCCAAAGCGCGCGAGCGTCGCCGCCACCACCCGTTCATTATCGGCAAAATTCCGCACATCGCCCACCGTCACCTCGACCTTGTCCCCGAAACGGTCAGTTAACATGCCGGCATGTTTCTCTTCTTTCACAAGGATGCCAATTCTGGCCCCTTCACTGATAAAGCGGTCAACCACCGCAAGGCCGATGCCGGAGCCACCCCCGGTGACAATGACAATCTGATCCTGTAATCTCATGATAAAGCTCCTGTTCTTTTTCCCTGATATTTATATTTAAAGCCTGATATTTATATTTAAAGATAGACCAGCATATTATGGCCGCTGACGCAACGTTCCGGATAGTCAATGATCCGGCTTTTCAGCTTGAAGTCATCCTGCCCGTCCTGTTTTGTCAGGGTATCAAGGCGGCTGCAAAAGAACTGGTCTGTCTGATAGCTGCGGCGTGAGCGGATCAGCAGGCAATTGCTGCGGACGGTAATATCCTGCGGATTGTCTGTTTCGAAAACCTCGATATTGGTGATGAAACGGCAATAGGTTTCCTGCGGGCTGCTGCGCCAGTTCTGCGGGTCGAGGTCATGCTCAACCCGGATGGAGAGCTGCCGGTAATCATCATCAAACAGACAGACCTGATCCGGCAGAGAATAGCGCCGTTCCTTGAGGGAGCGCAGTTCCGTACTGGTCACCAGATAGCGGATATCCGGCGATACCAGATCGCGCAGCCAGCTGCGAAACATCTTGCTGTCCAGCATCCTGGCCTCCCGGTAGAGGAAGGATTCCGCCGCCCGGTAAAGCTCTGGCCCTGCGGGGTTTTCAAACAGGCTCTGCATCTCCATCACCCGATGAGTAACCAGCGGTTCCTTGATATTTGCTGTATTTTCCGACATGACACTCTCCAACATGCTTGATATAAAATACGGGGGGTTAACTTTTGGCCCTGATCAGCTGATCCTGCCAGTTACTGCCCTTTGAGCTGACCTCGGCCCAGCTGTCAGAGGTCATCAAATCATTGTAAAAACGATAATATCCCCGGTAGCTGGTCTCGCCAATGGCGGATTTTCCGACGACACCCGGCAGCTTGTCATCAACCCGGTCACCACTGATACCCATTTGCGAATTGAGCATTTTCTTTCCCGCCTGATATCCCCGGGTCATGAAAGTTTCCGATTCCATATTATCATTGTCATCGCTTTCCCAATAGCCCGCAACCCCGAAGGTGCGGTGGACAGATTTGATAAAGGCCTCTTTGAGATCGCGCGGCATGTCTTTCTCGACCATGACCCAGCTGAACACCTCCGTAATGTTTTCACTGCGCGGTTGCCAGGCCTTGAAAATTCCGGAACAGGTCAGGAAACTGTTATTGGGAAAGATGGTGCCGTTCAGATGTGACCGGTAAATCCGCGCACGTTCCGCACCGATTTCCTTGGCCAGCCTTTGTTCCTTGGCCAGTCCGAACGCCATTAATTCCTGGGCCAGTTCCCCGTCATGAATGCCTGCATAGGCATCCCACAGCACCCCGAGACCCGAGCCGTGTTTGCTGGTAATCTGCAACCCGGCCCCTTCGGGCGGCAGGACAGAATTTCCGGCCAGCGGACTGAAGACCGACTGACCGGCCCTGAGCGCCGAGGAATGGGTCCAGCCGACATGATAGGCATCCCCGACAAAATTTTCCGACGGGGCCTTCCAGTTGGCGGCAATAAGGCAGCGTCCGGGCGGCCCGACAAGCTCCAGCCCGCCCGACAGCTCCATATAAGGCTCAAGATACCATTTCACATCACCAAGATAATCGGCCAGCGACGGGGCATCCTGATCAAAACAGCCATAGATAAAGCCGTGAAAATTCTCAACTTTCGCCACTTCATGCAGGGAATTTTTGCATTTATCCAGCAGACCTTCATAAAGCTGTTCGTCAAAAGGCACACTCTGCAATTCACCATTTGCACCATAAGCCCAGCCATGATAGGCACAGACAAAGCCCCGGGCATTGCCCGCCTCGTTCGGGCAGAGCTGCGCCCCGCGATGACGACAGGCATTGAGGAAAGCCTTGACCGAGCCATCCTTCTGGCGGCTGACGATCACTTCATCTGTACCCATGCGCGACACCACATAATCACCATATTCGGGGATCAGAGACTCATGGGTCAGGAACAGCCAGCAGCGACCGAAAATCTTTTCCAGCTCCTGCTCGAAAACCGCCCGGCTGCCCTGTATTTCATGGCGCTGTTTTCCCGTGGCTACATCAATAAGACTGTCTCGCATTTCAAGGTCTCCTGTGCTTATTTTGAATATTTAGCATGCAGTGCGGCCCATGCCCGGCCCGATTGCAGCGCCCCCGCGACATGTTCCTCCGGCAGGGTCTGATAGGGCGGACGGCATGGCCCGGCCCGCAACCAGCCCGCCTCATTCATCCGCGCTTTTTCTATGCCAATATTATATTTGGAAAATTCCGAGAAATCACCGCGCGGAAACAGGGTTGAATCGGCCCGCCGCATGGCATCGGAAATTTCCTTGGCCGCCGACCAGTCGCCGTTCTGTTTGGCCTTGATCACCTCGTCCCGCAGACGCAAGGAGGTTGCCGGACCACACATGGTGCCGCTTGACCAGAAGGCGGTCATGCGTTCCGGGGCAATGCGGGCGGCGGCATAATAATCATCCTCATGGGGCAGAAAGCGTATGGACGGGGCCAGGGTGAGGTCAAGATCCAGCATGCCAATGCCAAGATATTTTGCCGTCACCACCTGGGGAATTTGTGACACCTGCGCCCAGAAAGGCCGGGAGAATTCAAATTTAAAGGCTTCCGGGTTGGCATATATCGCAATGGCAATTTCCGGGCAGGCCCCGGCCACGTCACGGTAGAATTGCACCGCATTGGCGACCTCCATCTTGCACCACATCGGCAGGCCGAGCATGGTCCCGTCAACCCCGATATCAAGCGCGGCCCGGGTCTGGCGAATGACCTCGCGGGTATTCAGGGCGGTGGTCCCGCAAAAATACGGCACCCGTCCCCGGACGACCTCAACCACGGTTTCCATAAAGCGGCGCTTTTCCTCCCAGGTCAGGGTCGCGCCCTCGCCAAAGGTGCCAAGGCTCATAATCCCGTCAACCCCGGCGGCAATCAAGGCCTCCACCACCCGGGCGGTTTCATCAAGATCAACGGTAAATTCACTGCGCCAGTCCCCGGCATCGGCGGTCGCCGGGGTCGGCATGATAGTCCATGCGCCGTTGATATCATCGGCGGTCAGGCGGGTTTTTGTCTGTTTGGTCATATCATCTGTTCCGGGGCGCTAAAAAGGATATTGATGAACCGACGGCCCGATGGTCAGCCATTTCAGTTCGGTGAATTCGTCAATGACCGCCCGGCCATCGAACCGGCCATAGCCGCTGTCCTTGGTGCCACCGTAGGGGGCCTGGGCCTCATTCTGTACGGTCGGACCATTGATATGGACACTGCCGGACTGAATTTTCAGGGCGGCGTCTATCGTCCGGTTGATGTCACGGCCAAATACTGCCGCCGACAGGCCAAAGGCGGTGTCATTGGCTATTCTAACCGCGTCCGTGCTGTCTTTGGCCCTGATCACTATGGTCAACGGCCCGAAAATCTCCTCATCATAGAGCCGCATGCCCGGCACGACATGATCGATGATGGTCGCCGGCATTTCCGCCCCGTTCGCCGGGCCGCCGGTCACAAGCTTTGCCCCCTTGTCAAGGGCATCCTGCATCAGCTCGTTAAGCCGCTGCCCGGCCTCCCCGGCAATCATCGGTCCGATAACACAGGCCGCCCCCTGCGCCGGGTCTCCGGCGGGCAGGTCACGGGCGGCGGCGGCAAATTTTTCAACGAAGACGTCCGCCAGCTGCTCATCAACAATAATCCGTTCGGTCGACATGCATATCTGCCCCTGATAGAGGAAGGAGCCGAAGACCGCCGCCTTGACCGCCTCGTCAATATCTGCATCCGCAAGCACCACCACCGGGGCCTTGCCGCCAAGTTCGAGAATAACCCGCTTCAGGTGACGTCCGGCTTTTTCGCCAATAATCCGCCCGACCCGGGTAGAGCCGGTGAAGTTGATCCGGCGAATGGCCGGATGGGCAATCAGCGCATCAACAATTTCCCCGGCAGACTCCGGGGCCGAGGTAATGACATTGACCACCCCCGGCGGCAGACCGGCCTCATGCAGGGCCTCCACCACCAGAATATGGGTCATGGGGCTCATCTCTGACGCCCGGAAAACCACGCAGTTGCCGCAGACAACGGGATAGGCAATCGCCCGCGCCGCCAGCACCACCGGGCCGTTCCACGGCACCATGCTGAAAATTACCCCGACCGGCTGACGCAGGGTCATGGACAGGGCGCCCGGCGTATCGGTCGGAATGGTTTCCCCCTGTATCTGGGTGGCAATACCCGCCGCCTCCCGGAACAGATTGGCCGCCAGCATGACATTGAACCCGGCCCATAATTCGGATGCCCCGACCTCCGAGGCCATGGCGCTGATAAAGTCCGGGGTTTTGCTTTCCAGAATATCTGCCGCCTTCAGCAGAATTTTGCGCCGTTCGGTCGGGCCGGTCTGTGACCAGCCGGTAAAGGCCGCCTCAGCCGATTCTGCTGCGGCTGTGGCATCTGCAACGCTCGCCGCCGCTGCACGGGTCACAATGTCGCCGGTTACCGGATGGCGGCGCTCGAAAGTTGCCCCGCCCGTGGCATCCTGTGGATTATTGTCAATGATAAGCCTGGTCTTCACTGGTTTTTCTCCTGTTATTTACCCTGATATTATTTACTGCCCCAACCCGACCCAGACCCGCCCTGAATCGATTTTTACCGGATAGGTCTGCAACGGTAAAATCACCGGCGCGCAGGTCGGCTGGCCATTCCGCACATCAAACATGCCCTGATGCAGCGGACATTCAATCTCGTGACCGTCAAGAAAACCGTCACACAGACGGGCATTGCCGTGGGTACAGAGATTGTCAGTAGCATAGACCTTCCCGTCCACGCCATAAAGCGCAATATCACGGCCCTCTACCGTAATCTCGATAACCGTCTCATCCGGCACATCATCACGGTTACTCACCTCAACCCATTTTACCTCAGTCATAAAAAACTCGCCCTGATATTGTCTAGAAATCCATTATTTCACGATAGCCCTGCCACAGGCTGCGGATCAGTCCCTCCGTCACCAGATGATCATCACCTTTAACCTCGCGCCCTGCCATCTGCAGGACATTCAAATATTTACCGTCACGCACCGTGGCATTCTGGCAGATTTCGGTAACCTCGCCGTCCTCCATGGAAATCAGGCCACCAGGCCCGATAAGATTAAGCTGTTTGAGGCGGATGTTACGCAATTCCTCACTGTCATCCTGATAGCCAAAATAGGTCCAGACCAGCTCGAACCTGTCCCGGCCCTTGGGCAAAATCTGGCGAAAAGCGAGGGTATTCTGGATTTGTTGTAGCACCAGTGACGGGAACAGCGACAGAATGACCAGGGAAATATCGTCATCAAATTCTTTTTTACCGGCCAGCAATGACCGGTCCTTCAATTCATACTGATCGGTCTGCAATGTCCGCAGCTTGTCCTTTTTCATGTCATCAAGCGCGGCCTCGTCCTCCGTTGCCCCGCTGGCCCACAGGACAGAATTCAGCTTGTTATTGTCCACACAGCCGCCCTTCTGGGAGGAACGATACAGGCCAAAGGTCGCGTGGAACAGATGCAACAGGCTGGCATGATAGGGGTCGCGGACATTCTCGGCATAGAATTTCCAGTTCCCGGCCAGATACTGACGCGTCGTGCCGAGAATTTCGATTGGCCGGTTTAATATACGTTTGAAACTGGCCCTGACATCCTCGCCCATATAGCTTTCAATATCCGGGGTGTCCGCGCTGAAGGTGCCAAAAATTGCGCCTGAGTAATTCACGGTCCTGATTTTACGCAGGCCATGGCGTTTTTTGTCAAAATCACGCGGCATGCCGCCCTTGCCGGCCAGCCCCCGCAGGAAAGGTACCCCGCGCAGGTCTCCTGTGGCATCATAGGCCCATTGATGATAGACACAGGTAAACAGACCATCTTCCGATTTTCCGTGACGCTCACGGCAAATCTCGGCCCCGCGATGGGCGCAGCGATTGACCCAGGCATGGATTTCACCGTCCTGCCCCCGGGTCACGACGACCGGCGTATCACCGATATATGTTGTCTTGTAATCGCCCTTTTCAGGGATTTCCGCCCCGGCAGCGAGGAAATTCCACGTTTTGCCATTGTAAATCTTTTCCTGCTCAAGATCATAAATCTCCTGATCCTGAAACACGGCATAGGGAACTGCGGTGCAATCCGCCCCGGCGGGCCATTTCAAATGTTCGGGTGTGATCATAAATATCTCCTCAATCGGGTCCTATATCGGGATAACCATCAGGGTGGAAATTTTATGGGTATCGTAAATAACAGATCGTTCCCTGAACTTCAGAACATCCTTGTCGCGGACAATGACATCCACATAACGGCCCACATTATATACAGTGCTTTCCCCGTCGTTACAGGTCCGGAAGACGGCATAATTGGACCGGACATGTATCTCGTCCCCTGTTACGGCAAGGATGCGCGGGGCGCTGATGATATGGCGATACCATTGCACCTGATAGATATTGGCATGTCTGAGAGCGGTGATACGGTCCACCATCATATCCCGGCTGTCACACCACATGACTGCGGCGGGCAGGCCCCTTTCGTGATTCTCACGCGGGACAATCCGATACAGACATTTTTCAGTAAAGAAATCGGGCCAGCTTTCAAGCTCGTCATCATCAATGGATTGCACATAGGCATTAAGAAGCTCCCCAACCTCGCGGTCAAGCATAGCTTCTGCCAACTTGTCCAGAGATTCTGCGGCGGCATCGCCCGAATGTAATGATACCATCAACCTGTCTCCTTGTGCCGGGCATCATGCCCGATACCGGTTTTATGAATTGCTGTTGCTGCGGGACGAAGCAACATCCTCCTGACTGTTATAACTTTGGCCTGAATATTACACAAAGAAATATCTATGATATACTTCATCACTGAAATGAATAATGATAATAGTAATCTGGCAGCCTGACTGGCTTACGTCTTTCGCATGGTAATGCCCCGGGGGGGGGTGGACAAAACCGGGAGTGGTGGGCCTGGCAGGACTCGAACCTGCGACCAAACCGTTATGAGCGGTTTGCTCTAACCAACTGAGCTACAGGCCCACTCCATATCCCCATTCAAGGATTGAATAGGGGAATAACAGATTCTGCCACAGGAATACAGGGAAGAATGACCCCTCACTGCTTTTTTTTCACCGTCAGGTATCGAGGAAACTCCTGAGCTGACGCGAGCGGCTTGGATGCTTTAATTTGCGTAGCGCCTTGGCCTCGATCTGACGTATTCTCTCGCGGGTTACGGAGAATTGCTGGCCGACTTCTTCCAGCGTGTGGTCGGTATTCATGCCGATGCCGAACCGCATCCGGAGCACCCGTTCCTCGCGCGGGGTAAGCGACGCCAGAACCCGGGTCGTGGTATCGCGCAGATTGGCCTGAATTGCACTATCCACCGGCAGAATGGCACTTTTATCCTCGATAAAATCGCCAAGATGGCTGTCTTCCTCATCACCAATTGGTGTTTCCAGAGATATTGGCTCCTTGGCAATTTTCATCACCTTGCGGACTTTTTCCAATGGCATGCTGAGCCGCTGGGCCAATTCTTCCGGCGTCGCTTCACGGCCAATTTCATGCATCATCTGCCGTCCGGTCCGGACCAGCTTGTTGATGGTTTCAATCATATGAACCGGAATCCGGATGGTCCGGGCCTGATCGGCGATCGAGCGGGTAATCGCCTGGCGGATCCACCAGGTGGCATAGGTCGAAAATTTATAGCCCCGGCGATATTCGAATTTATCCACCGCCTTCATCAGACCGATATTGCCTTCCTGAATGAGATCAAGAAACTGCAACCCGCGATTGGTATATTTCTTGGCGATGGAAATGACCAGCCGCAGATTGGCCTCAACCATTTCCTTTTTGGCAATCCGGGCTTCTTTTTCACCCTTTTGCACCATATTGACGATGACCCGGTATTCGCCGGGCGGCAGGCCGACCTCCTGGGCGATATCTGCGACCTGGGCCCGCATATTGCTGATAATTTCGCGCTCGCCCGCAGCAAATTCACTCCAGCCCTTGCCGGTATTTTTGCCAACCGCATCAATCCAGCCCGGTTCCAGTTCCCGCCCCTGATAATTTTCCAGATAGGCATCCCGCTTGATCTTGTAACGCTCTGCCAGACGAAACATCTTGCCCTCCAGCGCCATCAGGCGCTTGTTCAGGGCATATAGCTGCTCAAGAAGCGCATCAATCCGGTTGTTATTAAGCCGCAGGCTTTTCATCAGGACTATCAATTCATCACTGAGCTTGCGGTATCGTCTTTCCTGTACTGTCCCGAGAGTTTCATTCTTCAGCCCGGCATCATGGCGGCCTTCCTGCAGCTTGGCAAATTTCTTGTAAACTTTACGAATATTGCCGAAAATTTCCAGAACCTGCGGCGTCAGGGCCTCTTCCATGACGGTGAGGGAGACCGTAGTATCCGCATCTGAATCCTCGTCATCATCATCATCTTCATCGCCCGCTTCCGAAGAAGTCTGCTCACCATCAGTATCATCATCTGTGACCGGTTTTTCGGGATCAGGGGCAGATTTTTCCTCTGTCTCGCTCCCGGCGGGCTGCGGTGGGCTATCCTGCGTCGGATCAATGCCATACATGGCATCAAGATCAATCACATCGCGCAGCAGAATTTCTTCTTCTTCAAGCATTTCCGCCCATTCCACCAGGGCGCGAAAGGTCAGCGGACTTTCACAAAGCCCGGCGATCATGGTTTCCCGACCGGCCTCGATACGCTTGGCAATGGCAATCTCGCCTTCCCGGGACAGCAGCTCGACACTGCCCATTTCGCGAAGATACATCCGCACCGGGTCATCAGTACGATCAGCAGCCACCTTGGCGGCGGGCTTTGCCGGCGCTTCCTTATCCGCCTTCTTTTTGGCGGCGGGAGTCTGTTTTCCGGCATCCGGGCTTTCCTGAGATTCCGGTGATTCCGGGGCCTCTGCAGTATCCTCCGTCTCTTCCCCGTCGGCCTCATCAACCACATTGACGCCCATTTCAGACAGCATGGTCATGATATCTTCGATTTTTTCCGATGACATTTCCCCCTGTGGCAGGGCAGTATTCAGGGCGTCATAAGTGACATAGCCCCGCTCTCTGGCAAGGGCGAACATTTTTTTGACGCTGCCTTCAGCAGACTCAATCAGGGGGCTGTCTGCCGTTTCTTCCTGTTTCGAGTCAGTCTTATTGTCAACCTTGGCCGCATTTTCCGCCATGTAATAACCTCAAATCCCATTTGCCACTCAGACCCGTTTTCAACTCAGGCCCGTTTTTAACTCAGGTCCGCTTTCAACTCAGGAATGTTTCTTTCTTCCTGATGCGCTTCCATATCCATCTATGCTGGCTTCATTTCCTCTGGCCTGCTCCAGTTCCTTTTGCAAGGCCCGCAGACGCTCGAGAACATCATCCGTCATATTTACCGCCAGTTCCTTCACCAGCGCGTCCAGATCCTTCTGGATGTCTGAAACACGCCGATACCGATTGATCACATGAAACCATCCCTGCTCGACATCCTGTCGGGCAGCGTCCGGCCATGCGAACCATTCGGCTCTGAATTCACCTTGTTTAAATATGACTTCCAATGCCTTGCCATATCCTGTTTTTAACAGATGGCTATAAAGGCTCTTACGTTCAAGGTTCGATTCGCGAATTGATACATCTATTATCTCGCACCGGAGTTTGTCAAGCTCTGCCGATTCGAAATATGTTGTGGCAAACTCCTCGTGATGTTCTTTCAGCAGCCACGGATGGTTCAAAACCGTGAGGATCAATAGCCTTTCACGCTTTATCGCCCCCGGCGCACGCCCCTTGAAAATATCGGTATTTTGCGGTTTTTTCACCCCGGGAAGCTCACCGATTGGTCCGGAACCAGTCTTTTTATCACGGGCTTTTGCCGAAAAGGCCCGGTGATTCTTTTTTTGCGCCACATTTTCCAGTGAATGATCGGCCACAAAGGCCCCGCCCAGCAACCGCGACAGCCGCTCCTGAAAGGCCTTGTCATAATAGCCCCGAATGACTTTATCACCAATATCGCCGAGTGTTTCCGACAGTGATTTTTCCAGGCCCGCACATTGTTCCGGCGTATCCACCGCCACCGAGGCGGTTTTCATATCCCAGATAATATCAATCAATGGCCGGCCCTGCGCCAGAAGATCACGAAAAGCCCCGGCCCCGTGGCCACTGATGAAACTGTCCGGGTCTTCCCCGTCCGGCAGATGAACAAAACGCAGCGAGAATCCCGCCTTGAGCAGCGGCAATGCATTTTCCGCCACCCGGTACGCCGCCCGGATACCGGCCTTGTCCCCGTCAAAACACATGACCGGTTCCGGCGCAAGCCGCCATAATTCGGCAATCTGGTCTCCGGTGACTGCGGTGCCGAGCGGTGCCACCGCATTGGCAAACCCGGCCTGGGCCATGGCGATCACATCCATATAGCCTTCCGCCACCAGCACCCGGCCCCGGTCATAGGAGGATTTCCGCGCCCCGGCCATATTATAGAGCAGCCGCCCCTTGTGAAATAACGGCGTTTCCGGCGAATTGAGATATTTGGCCCTGGCATCGGCCCTGAGCGCCCGCCCGCCAAAGGCCACCACCCGGCCCTGCCGGTCGGTAATCGGAAAGATCACCCGGTGACGAAACCGGTCATAGCTTGCCCTGTCACCGTCTTCGGGCCGGATCAGCAGACCGGCCTCAACCATCATATCCTCGGATATGCCGTCGCGGCCAGACAGGGCATCCTTGAGGACGGTTCGCCCCTCGGGGGCAAATCCAAGGCGGAATTTCCTGATTGTCTCCCGGGTCAGGCCGCGACGGGTCAGATAATCCAGCCCCTCTTGCCCCATATGGGCCACTAGCCCGCTTTCAAAATATTTACACGCCGCCTCCATCACCTCATAGAGCGATTTTTTCTGTTCGCTGCGCTGGCGATCATGGGGGCTGTAGGCTGGCATCTCAAGCCCGGCCTGCCCGGCGAGCCGCTCGACGGTTTCGAGAAAGCCCAGCCCCTCGGTCTCGGTAATGAATTTAATCACGTCGCCATGGGCGCCACAGCCGAAGCAATGGTAAAATCCCTTGTCATCATTGACGGTAAAGGACGGGGTTTTTTCATTGTGAAACGGACATAACCCGCTATGTTCCCGGCCCTTGCGTACCAGCCGCACCCGGCGCGCCACCACATCACTGACCGGAATCCGGTTTCTTATTTCATCAAGAAAATCTGGCGTAAAGCCCATCAGGGGGTGTTCTCACTCTTTCAAACGGCAGCCAGTGGATCAGAGGCAACCCCTCAGGAAAGCCTTGACCGGGCCATGGCACTGGCTTTGGAAAAATCCATCTGCCCGGCATATTTGCCTTTGAGCAGGGCCATGATCTTGCCAATATCCTTCAAGCCCGTGGCCCCGGTTTCGGCGATGGCTTCCGCGACCGCCGCCGCAATCTCGTCATCCGCCATCTGGCGCGGCATGAACTCGGAAATTATATCCATTTCATCCTGTTCCTGCTGGGCAAGTTCCAGACGACCGGCTTCCTCGTAAACCACAAGGCTTTCCTTGCGCTGCTTGATCATCTTTGACAGGATGCCGAGGATAACCTCATCTTCATTCTGTGAGGCCTTTTTGTCGGTACGGGCGGCAATATCCCGGTCCTTGATCGCTGCAAGGATGAGTCGGATGGTCGTCAGGCGACGTTTGTCCTTGTTCCTCATCGCCTCTTTCATGGCGGTGGTAAGCTGGTCTCGCAACATATTGTTTTCCGGTCCTTTTTCTTAAAAATGCCGACGGCAAGACAGTCCCGTCTGCCGGTTTCATTTTCAGGAAGCAAGGACTCTACCGCAAAAAGCTGCGGATTGCAATAGATAATTATCTTTTAAGTCATTGATAATAAACGATTTTTTTTCTACAAGATTCACTTGACCTTGTCTTAAGCTTCCCTTATGTTCCGGCCAATTTACCTCACGCCTCCGGGCTGTTATAATAGGGATAACCACTGGACAGCCATTGGCCCGAAAGAAAAATATGAGTGACAGGAATATCAGCCATATACCGCCCCACAAGGCTATAACCGCTGTGCTGGTTCTTGGCGACGGATCGCTATTCTGGGGATATGGTGTCGGGGCGTCGGGGAATATCGTCGGCGAGGTCTGTTTCAATACCGCAATCACCGGGTATCAGGAGATATTGACCGACCCCTCCTATGCCGGACAGATCATCACTTTTACCTTTCCCCATATTGGCAATGTCGGCACCAATATGCAGGATATGGAGAATCAACATCCGGCGGCGCGCGGCCTGATTATCCGGGAAGATATTACCGCCCCGTCAAATTACCGCAGCCGGGACAGCCTGAATGACTGGTGCCGGGAACAGGGACTGGTCGGCATCGCCGGTATTGACACTCGCAGACTGACCCGCCTGATCCGCCTGAATGGTGCGCCAAACGGGGTCATCAGCCACAATCCGGACGGTAATTTCGATATTCCGGCCCTGATCAAACAGGCCCGGGGCTGGCCGGGGCTTGAAGGCATGGACCTTGCCCGGCAGGTATCCTGCACGGAAAGCTATGACTGGGATGAAGGCTGCTGGAGCCTGAAAGACGGATTCAGCAAGCCTGAAGAGCCAGAATTTCATATCGTCGCCGTCGATTATGGCATCAAGCGCAATATCCTGCGCTGTCTCGCCACCACCGGGGCGAGAATTACCGTGGTTCCGGCCACCACCAGCGCCGAAGACATCCTGTCCCGCAAGCCGGACGGAATTTTCCTGTCCAACGGGCCGGGGGACCCGGCGGCAACCGGCATATATGCCATTCCGGTGATTCAGAAATTGCTCGAAAGCAATATTCCCCTGTTCGGGATTTGTCTGGGCTATCAGATGCTGGCGCTGGCCATCGGCGCCAAAACCGCCAAGATGCATCAGGGCCACCGGGGGGCCAATCACCCGGTCAAGGACTTTACCACCGGCAAGGTAGAGATCACCTCGATGAATCACGGTTTTATGGTCGAGAAGGACAGCCTGCCCGGGGGGGCTAAAATCAGCCATATTTCACTGTTTGACGGCTCGCTCTGCGGCTTTGAGCTGACGGGCAGGCCGGTATTTTCGGTCCAGTATCACCCCGAGGCCAGCCCCGGACCACAGGACAGTCACTATCTTTTCGGGCGTTTTATGGAAATGATTGAGCAACATGCCTAAATCCAGCGATATAAAATCCATTCTCATTATCGGTGCCGGGCCGATCATCATCGGTCAGGCCTGCGAATTCGATTATTCCGGCACCCAGGCCTGCAAGGCGCTCAAAGAAGAGGGCTACCGGGTAATCCTGGTCAACAGCAACCCGGCAACCATCATGACCGACCCGGACCTGGCCGACGCCACCTATGTCGAGCCGATCACCGCAGAATTTGTCGAAAAGATTCTTGAAAAAGAGCGGCCTGACGCCATCCTGCCGACCATGGGCGGACAGACCGGCCTTAATGTGGCCTTGGAGCTGTCGCGGCGCGGCAGCCTTGAGAAATATAATGTCAAGCTGATCGGCGCCAGTGAAGAGGCCATTAACAAGGCCGAGGACCGGCTGCTGTTCCGGGAGGCCATGGACCGGCTCGGCCTCGCCACCCCGCGCAGCCGGGTGGTAAAAAGTCTGGAAGAGGCCGTGGAGGCGCTGGATCATATCAAGCTGCCGACCATTATCCGGCCCAGCTTTACCATGGGCGGCACCGGCGGCGGCATCGCCTATAATATCGAGGAATTCGAGCAGATCATCCTCACCGGACTTGATGCCTCGCCGGTCGGGGAGGTGCTGGTCGAACAGTCGGTCATCGGCTGGAAAGAATATGAGATGGAGGTTGTGCGTGACAAGGCCGATAATTGCATCATCATCTGTTCAATCGAAAATCTCGACCCGATGGGCATTCATACCGGCGACAGCATCACCGTCGCCCCGGCCCTGACCCTGACCGACAGGGAATATCAGATCATGCGCAATGCCTCCATCGCCATATTGCGCGAGATTGGCGTTGAAACCGGCGGCTCCAACGTGCAATTTGCGGTCAATCCGGAAAATGGCGACCTGATTGTCATAGAGATGAACCCGCGAGTCAGCCGCTCCTCCGCCCTCGCCTCCAAGGCCACCGGTTTTCCGATTGCCAAGGTCGCGGCCAAGCTCGCGGTCGGCTATACCCTTGACGAATTGCAAAATGATATTACCGGGGCGACGCCGGCGTCATTTGAGCCAACCATAGATTATATTGTCACCAAGGTGCCGCGCTTTACCTTTGAAAAATTTCCCGACAGCAAGCCAACCCTGACCACGGCGATGAAATCGGTCGGCGAGGCCATGGCCATTGGTCGCTGTTTCACTGAATCGCTGCAAAAGGCCCTGCGGTCAATGGAAACCGGTCTGACCGGACTGAATGAAGTGGATATTCCGGGTTACGACCCCGACCATGGCGACATCAATGCCATCCGCGCCGCGCTGGCCAATCCGACCGATGACCGGCTGCTTGTCATGGCACAGGCGCTGAGGCTCGGCATATCGCCAGAGGATATTCACGCCATCACCCGTTATGATCCATGGTTTATCGGCCAGATCAAGATCATCACCGATGCGGAACTTGCCCTCAAAAAAGACGGGTTGCCGGAAGGCCGTATTGACCTATGTCGCCTGAAATCCCTCGGCTTTTCCGATGCGCGGCTTGGCGAGCTGGTCGGCCTGACAGAATCAGATGTCGCGGCGCGGCGGTACAGGCTTGACCTGCATCCGGTCTATAAACGGGTTGATACCTGTGCGGCGGAATTCGAGGCCCGGACCCCCTATATGTATTCGACCTATGAGCATGACGCCATGGGCGATGCGGAATGTGAAGCAAGGCCGACCGGGCGGAAAAAGATCGTTATCCTTGGCGGCGGACCCAATCGAATCGGACAGGGAATAGAATTTGACTATTGCTGCTGTCATGCGGCCTTTGCCCTGAGTGAGCAGGGGTATGAAACGATTATGGTCAATTGCAACCCGGAAACCGTATCGACTGATTATGATACCTCGGACCGGCTGTATTTCGAGCCGCTGACCGCCGAAGACACTATTGAGCTGATCCGGCGTGAGCAGGAAAATGGCGAACTTGTCGGGGTGATTGTCCAGTTTGGCGGCCAGACTCCGCTTAAACTGTCCCATGCGCTGCTCGCTGCCGATATTCCGATCCTCGGCACCTCGCCCGATGCGATTGACCTGGCGGAGGACCGGGAGAGATTTCAACAGCTGGTCCATCGTCTTGACCTGTTGCAGCCGGATAACGGCCTCGCCACCTGCACAGAAGAAGCGGTAACGGTTGCCGGGCAGATCGGCTATCCAATTCTGATCCGGCCAAGCTACGTCCTCGGCGGACGGGCAATGGAAATTGTTTATGACACCGTGTCGCTCGAACGCTATATGACCGAGGCGGTCTCGGCATCCGGGGACAGTCCGGTGCTGATCGACCGCTATCTCGGCGGCGCGACCGAGGTCGATGTCGATGCGCTGAGTGACGGCAAACAAGTCCATGTCGCCGCCATCATGCAGCATATTGAAGAAGCCGGGATTCATTCCGGTGACAGCGCCTGTTCCCTGCCACCTTTCTCGCTCAGGGAAAATGTCATAGACGACATCCGCACCCAGACTGAGAAACTGGCATTGGCCCTGAATATCAAGGGGTTAATGAATGTGCAATATGCAGTCAAGGATGATGTGGTTTACCTGATAGAGGTCAATCCACGGGCAAGCCGCACCGTGCCGTTTGTCGCCAAGGCGATCGGCGCGCCAATAGCAAAATATGCGGCCCGTCTGATGGCCGGGGAAAAGATATCCGCTTTCACCTTCCCCCCGGCGACCCCGCGCCATGTGGCGGTCAAGGAGGCAGTGATGCCGTTCAACCGTTTTCCGGGGGTCGATATCCTGCTTGGTCCCGAGATGCGTTCAACCGGGGAAGTGATGGGCCTTGATGACAGCTTTGCCCGCGCCTTCCTGAAATCCCAGATTGCCGCCGGCACCCATCTGCCGCTGTCGGGCAATGTGTTTATTTCGGTCAAGAATGACGATAAATTCAAGATGATTGACCCGGCCCGCGACTTGATTGCCATGGGATACAGGGTCCTCGCCACCGGGGGGACGGCCCGCTATCTGCAGGATGCCGGGCTTGATGTCACCCGGATCAACAAGGTTCTGGAAGGTCGCCCCCATATTGTCGATGCGATCAAAAATGATGAAATCCATCTGATCTTCAACACCACCGAGGGGGCGCAGTCGATCACCGACAGCTATGAACTCAGACGCACGGCGCTGGTCCATAATATTCCCTATTATACCACCACACGCGGGGCGATTTCTGCGATGGAGGCAATAAAAGTCTTGAAATCCAGCTCACTTGAAGTTAAACCCCTTCAATCCTATGTATTCAAGTAGACAATGGCATGTTTTGTCAGCAGGCAGGGCATGCGAAGTATTTTAGTGCTAAAAACAGAAATATGACATTATGGTTGAAAAAGTACCAATGACCGCAGAAGGCCATGAGCGGCTGGAAGCAGAACTGAAGATATTGAAATTTGACGAACGCCCGGCAGTCATCAAGGCCATCGAAGAAGCCCGCGCCCATGGCGACCTGTCAGAGAATGCCGAATATCATGCGGCCAAGGAACAGCAGGGATTCATCGAATCGCGCATCAATGATATTGAGGGAAAAATAAGCCGCGCCGAAGTTATCGACCCGAAAGAACTTTCCGGTGACAAGGTCATCTTTGGCGCGACGGTAAAGCTTGCCGATGAGGATGACGCCATAGTCCAATACCAGATCGTCGGCGTCGATGAGGTGGATGTCACCGCCGGTAAAATATCCTTCCTGTCGCCGATTGCCCGGGCCATGATTGGCCGCCGGGTTGGCGACGAGGTTGAGGTCAAAACCCCGCGCGGCGAAACCTATTATGAAATTACCGGGATAACGTTCATCTGAATATTATTCGGATTATTCCTGCCAGGAAATAACGGGCCTGCCGGAAAATAACAGGGTATTTCCGTGAACAGACCGACCACAAAAACAGCTGCCCTTACCACCATCGCTCTGCTGGCCTTTGCGGGCAATTCGGTATTGTGCCGCCTGGCGCTCGGCAGCAACAGCATTGATGCGGCGAGTTTCACCATTATCCGGTTGCTGTCCGGGATCATGATGCTGTCCCTTATCCTGATTGCACGTCATCGCAGAAATGGCAGGGCAGCCGCAACCGGAAGCTGGTCGGCGTCACTTATGCTGTTTATCTATGCCACGGCCTTTTCATTTGCCTATATCACCCTTGATACCGGGACCGGGGCGCTGATTCTCTTCGGCGCGGTTCAGATCACCATGATAATGATCGGATTATTTACCGGGCACCGGCTGCATTTTGTCGAATGGGCCGGGGTCCTGATGGCCTTTTCAGGGTTTGTATATCTGGTGCTGCCCGGCCTGACACCCCCGTCACTCAGCGGATTCCTGCTCATGACCGCCGCCGGGGTTGCCTGGGGCATCTATACCCTGAAAGGCCGGGATTCAAAAAATCCGTCGAGCGACACAGCCTGTAATTTTCTACGCACCCTGCCGCTGATAATTATTTTAGGGGTTGTTTTAGTCATCTTTGCCCTGCCCGCTATCCATCTGTCGCCCGGGGGAATTCTGCTGGCGATATTGTCCGGCGCCCTGGCATCCGGCATTGGCTATACGGTCTGGTATCACGCGCTCGGAGGACTTTCCGTATCAAAGGCGGCGGTGGTGCAACTGTTGGTGC
>JALUWZ010000015.1 GCA_027019205.1 Emcibacter sp. | reverse complement strand
GGTCGAGATGATGCATTCCAGTATGCCACGTTATGACGTGGAACGGATGGGCTTTGCCCCGCGTGCTTCCCCGCGTCAGTCTGATGTGATGATTGTTGCCGGAACCCTGACCAACAAGATGGCCCCGGCAATGCGCAAGGTCTATGACCAGATGGCGGAACCGCGTTATGTGATTTCCATGGGCAGTTGCGCCAATGGCGGCGGCTATTATCATTATTCATATTCCGTTGTGCGCGGCTGTGACCGGATTGTCCCGGTAGATATTTATGTCCCCGGCTGTCCCCCGACAGCAGAAGCACTGGTTTATGGTATTTTGCAGTTGCAAAAGAAGATTCGCCGCACCGTGGCTCTGGACAGATAAGGACTTATTGGATGAGCAATCTGGATACACTCACTGAAATGGGGCAGACGATTACCGAGGCGCTGGAGAATGAAACCAACGGCTATGAGGTCGCTCTCGGGGAATTGACCATCACCGCCCGTGCCGACAAGATTGTCACGATCCTGACCTTTCTCCGGGATGAGGGCAATTTCAAATTTGCCCAGTTGAGCGATATTTGCGGCGTTGATTATCCCGAACGCAGCAAGCGCTTTGATGTGGTCTATCATCTGTTGAGCCTGAAACATAATGTTCGTATCCGGATCAAGGTTCAGGCCGATGACGAGGTGCCGGTGCCCTCAGTGGTCGGCGTGTATCCTTGTGCCAACTGGTATGAGCGTGAGGTATGGGACATGTACGGGGTGATGTTTGATGGTCATCCTGATTTGCGGCGTCTGCTCTCCGATTACGGTTTCCAGGGCCACGCGCTGAGAAAAGATTTTCCCCTGAGTGGCTATGTCGAACTGCGCTACAGTGAAGAGGAAAGACGGGTGGTGTATGAACCGGTCAAACTGCAACAGGAATTCCGTGACTTTGATTTCATGAGTCCGTGGGAGGGGGCCAAATATGTCCTTCCCGAAAGCGACGAGGCCCGTGATAAGGGGCAGGAGAGTTAACCGATGGCTGAAGTAGATATTAAAAATTACAATATTAACTTTGGACCCCAGCATCCGGCAGCGCATGGGGTGCTGCGGTTGATACTGGAGCTTGACGGGGAGGTGGTTGAACGGGCCGATCCCCATATCGGCCTGCTGCACCGGGGGACGGAAAAGCTGATCGAACATAAAACCTATCTTCAGGCGATCCCCTATTTCGACCGGCTTGATTATGTCTCGCCGATGAATCAGGAACATGCTTTTTGTCTGGCGATTGAAAAACTGCTCGGGCTGGAGGTGCCGGAACGCGGGCAGTATATCCGGGTGCTCTATGCTGAAATTGGCAGAATTCTCAATCATATTATGAATGTTACCGCCCACGGCATGGATGTCGGGGCGCTGACGCCGATATTATGGGGGTTTGAGGAACGCGAACTGCTGATGGAATTTTATGAGCGGGTGTGCGGGGCGAGGCTCCATGCCAATTATTTCCGGCCCGGCGGCGTTCATCAGGACCTGCCCGAGGGGCTGGCAGATGATATCCTGCGCTGGTGCGATCATTTTCCCAGCACCATGGACGATATGGAAACCCTGGTGACGGAAAACCGCATATTCAAGCAGCGCAATGTTGATATTGGCAAGGTGTCCGCCGAAGAATGCTATGCGCTCGGCTTTACCGGGGCGATGCTGCGCGGTTCCGGTGTCGCGTGGGACCTGCGCAAGGCCCAGCCCTATGATGTCTATAATGATATGGATTTCGATGTGGTGATCGGCAAAAACGGTGACTGCTATGACCGTTTTGTCCTGCGTATCGAGGAAATGAATCAGAGCATGCGGATTATCCGTCAGGCGATCGAGAAGATGCCAAAGGGCGATGTCCTGTCGGCGGATCATACCATTACGCCGCCGCGACGCGACAATATCACCACATCCATGGAAGCATTGATCCAGCATTTCAAACTCTTTACCGAAGGGTTTAAAGTGCCGGAAGGCGAGGTCTATGCCGCAGTAGAGGCCCCCAAGGGCGAATTTGGCGTCTATCTGGTGTCGGACGGCAGCAACAAACCCTATCGCTGCAAGATAAGATCGCCGGGCTATGCCCATCTGCAGGCGATGGATCATATTGCCACGGGGCATATGCTGGCGGATATTCCGGCCCTGATGGGATCTTTTGATATTGTGTTCGGAGAGGTTGACCGATGAACATCAGTGTAAGAAACGCAGAAAAATTTGAATTTACCCCGGAAAATCTTGAGTGGGCGCAGGGGCAGTTCGCCAAATATCCGGATAATCGCCGTCAAAGTGCGGTGATGCCGCTGCTGACCCGGGCGCAGGAGCAGAATAACGGCTGGGTTTCGGTGCCGGTGATGGAATATATCGCCGATATGCTTGACATGCCCTATATCCGGGTGATGGAGGTCGCGACTTTTTATACCATGTATAACCTGAAACCGGTGGGAAAACATGTGATAGAAGTCTGTACGACCACCCCCTGCTGGTTGCGCGGGTCGGATGATGTGGTTGCGGCCTGCAAGGCGGAACTCGGCATTGGCTTTGGCGAAACCACGGAAGACGGTGAATTTACCCTGCTTGAGGTCGAATGTGCCGGGGCCTGTGTCAACGCGCCGGTCATCGCCTACCGGAAAGAATATTACGAGGATCTTGACGGCGACAGCACCCGTAATTTTATCAAGGCAATCAAGAGCGGTAAAGTGCCGGTATCCGGCCCCCAGAATGGCCGCCATAATTCTGCGGCCCTCGGCGGGCCGACGACGCTGAAAGAATTCTGTAATGCGGCGGGAGGACAGGACTGATGCTGGCAGACAAGGATCGTATTTTCACCAACCTGTATGGCTATCAGAGCTTTGGCCTGAAAGCGGCAAAGGCACGCGGCGATTGGGACGGGACAAAGGCCATACTGGAAAAAGGCGCTGACTGGATTGTCAACGAGATGAAGGCCTCGGGGCTGCGCGGGCGCGGCGGGGCCGGGTTTCCGACCGGTCTGAAATGGTCATTCATGCCAAAGGAATCCGATGGCCGTCCGCAATATCTGGTGGTTAATGCCGATGAGGGCGAGCCGGGCACCTGCAAGGACCGGGAGATTATCCGCCATGATCCCCATAAACTGATTGAAGGCTGTCTGGTCGCCGGTTTTGCCATGCGGGCCTGTGCCGCCTATATCTATATTCGCGGGGAATTTGTTCAGGAAGCCGATGTGCTGGAAACCGCGATAAGTGAGGCCTATGCCGACGGGCTGATCGGCGATGATGCCTGCGGCACCGGTTATAAATTCGATGTTTATGTCCATCGCGGGGCCGGGGCCTATATCTGTGGCGAGGAAACGGCGCTGATTGAAAGCCTTGAGGGCAAAAAGGGCCAGCCGCGCATGAAACCGCCTTTTCCGGCCAATGTCGGCCTTTATGGCTGTCCGACGACAGTGAATAATGTCGAATCGATTGCCGTTGCCCCGACCATTCTGCGTCGTGGCGGCGCGTGGTTCGCCGGGATTGGCAGGGAAAATAATACCGGGACCAAGCTGTTCTGTATTTCGGGCCATGTCAATAACCCGTGCAATGTTGAAGAGGAAATGGGTATCCCGCTCCGGGAGCTTATTGAAACTCATGCCGGCGGGGTTCGCGGCGGCTGGGACAATCTGCTGGCGGTAATTCCGGGCGGTTCGTCGGTTCATCTGCTGCCGAAAAAAATCTGCGACGCGGTCTGTATGGATTATGACAGTCTGAAGGCCGAAGGGTCAGGCCTTGGCACTGCGGCGGTAATTGTGATGGATAAATCGACCGATATTGTCCGCGCCATTGCCCGGCTGTCGGCCTTTTACCATCATGAAAGCTGTGGTCAGTGTACGCCGTGCCGCGAAGGCACAGGCTGGATGTCGCGGGTGATGCAGCGTCTGGTGACCGGCGAGGCCGAGATGGCTGAAATTGACATGCTGCTGGATGTTACCAAAAAAGTTGAAGGTCATACGATTTGCGCATTGGGTGACGCGGCGGCCTGGCCGATACAGGGTCTGCTACGCCATTTCCGGCCCGAGGTCGAACGGCGCATCATGGACTATAAAAGCCGTAATGCGGCCTGAAAAACGGACGAAGAAATGCGGATAAAGAACAGAGAAGTGTGGAGTATATATAATGCCAACGCTTAATATAGACGGAATTGAGGTCGAGGTCGAAGACGGGTCCACCGTTCTTCAGGCCTGTGAAGCCGCCGGGGTTGAAATACCGCGTTTCTGCTTTCATGAACGTCTGTCGATTTCCGGCAACTGCCGGATGTGCCTTGTCGAGATGGAAAAGGCGCCGAAGCTGATCGCCTCCTGTTCGATGCCTGCGGGTAACGGCATGGTTATCCATACCAATAGTGACAAGGTCAAACGCAGCCGCGAAGGGGTGCTGGAATTCACCCTGATCAATCATCCGCTTGACTGTCCGGTCTGTGACCAGGGCGGCGAATGCGATCTTCAGGATCAATATCTCTATTATAGCGGCGATGACAATCGCTATACCGAGGCCCGGCGCGTGGTTTATAAGGAGGATTTCGGGCCGCTGATCAAAACCATGATGAAACGCTGTATCCATTGCACCCGCTGTGTGCGCTTTTCCGAGGAGATTGCCGGGGTTCCGGCCCTCGGCGGGATCGGGCGCGGTGATCATCTTGAGATTACCACCTATCTTGAACAGCCCTTTGCCTCCGAACTGTCGGGCAATGTAGTTGATCTTTGCCCCGTCGGCGCGCTGACCAGCAAGCCTTACGCTTTTTCTGCCCGGCCATGGGAGCTGAAACATACCGAGACTTTTGACGTCCATGATGCCATGGGGGCGAGTATCCGGGCCGATTCCCGGGGGCGCGCCGTGATGCGTGTCCTGCCGCGACTGAATGAGGATGTCAATGAGGAATGGATTTCCGACAAGACCCGTCATGCGGTTGACGGGCTGAAACATAACCGCCTTGACCGGCCTTATGTGAAGAAAAATGGTAAATTGCAGCCCGCGTCATGGGATGAGGCCTTTGATGCTATTGCTGCCAGAGTGAAGGGCAGGAAAATTGCCGCGCTGGTCGGTGATTTATGTGATCTGGAAAGTATGTATGCCTTGAAAGGACTGATGACGGCCCTCGGCTCCAGCGCTATTGACTGTCGTCAGGACGGGGCAAATTACGGCGGCAAGCACCGGGCGGGTTACCTGTTCAACTCCGGCATTTCCGGCATTGACGAGGCCGATGCCTGTCTTTTGGTCGGGAGCAACCCGCGCAAGGAGGCCCCGGTATTAAATATCCGTCTCAGGGCGCTGGCCGGTCGTGGCCATGTTGCGCTTGTAGGGGAAAGTGAAGATCTGACCTATCAGGTTGAACATCTGGGTGATACGGCCAGGGCACTGGAAGATTTGCTCAAGGGCAAGGGGGACTTTGCCAGGGTCCTGAAGGCGGCCAAAAAACCGATGATTATATTGGGGTCCGGCGCGGTCAGCCACGAGGACGGCGCGGCAATATTGAAGCTTGCCCATGATATTGCCGATAAATACGGCATGATCACGGATGACTGGAACGGCTTTAATATCCTGCATCACGCCATCAGCCGGGTCGGAGCGATGGATCTTGGTCTGGTCGCGGACGGCGGCGTGGACGGCATTCTTGATGCGGCGGCTTCCGGTGATATTGACGTGGTCTTTAATCTCGGCGCCGACGAGATTGATACATCACGTCTTGAGAAGGCCTTTGTGATTTATCAGGGCAGCCACGGTGACGCGGGCGTGAAATATGCCGATGTTATCCTTCCGGGCGTTGCCTATACCGAAAAAGACGGGACATATGTCAATATGGAGGGCCGGGTGCAGGTTGCTCCACGGGTCATATTCGGTCCCGGCGAGGCGCGGGAGGACTGGACAATTCTGCGCGCCCTGTCGGAAAGACTCGGGGTGACATTGCCGTTTGACAGTCTTGGGGAATTGCGCCGCCGGATGGTGGATGATTATCCGCATCTTGGCGAGGTGGATAGTCTGCCACAGGAAAAATGGGCAGACTTCGGCATCAAGGGTAAATTATCCGGCGCGCCGATCACAAATCTGATAGATGATTTTTACCAGACCAACCCGATTGCCAGATCGTCGAAGGTCATGGCGGAATGCAGTAGCGCCTATACCGGCGCAAAATTTGGTGCGGAGGCAACAGGAACCGATGGCTGATTTACTTGTTGAATTCTTTCAGTGGGGCTTTGGCGTAACCCTTGTCCCGTGGCTTGCGACCCTGCTGGGGATCGTTGTCGGTGTTCTGGTGATTGCCCTGCCGTTGCTGCTGGCGGTGGCGATGAGCGTCTATATGGACCGCAAGGTCTGGGCCGGGATGCAGATGCGCCGTGGTCCGAATGTGGTCGGCCCCTGGGGATTGATGCAGTCCTTTGCCGATGGTCTGAAACTGTTTCTGAAAGAGACGATTATACCGGCCAGTGCCAATAAATTTATCTTTCTGCTCGCCCCGGCCCTGACATTCCTGCTGGCGCTGGTGGCCTGGGCGGTGGTGCCGTTTGATGCGGGGGTTGTGTTGTCAGATATAAATGTCGGGATACTCTATCTGTTCGCCATATCGTCACTTGGAGTTTATGGTATTATCCTGTCGGGATGGGCGAGTAATTCGCGTTATGCCTTCCTTGGTGCGCTGCGCTCGGCGGCACAGATGGTGTCTTACGAGGTGTCGATTGGCTTTGTGTTGGTGACGGTGCTGATGACGGCAGGGTCGCTGAACCTGAGCGATATTGTCATGGCGCAGAAGGGCCAGTGGTTTCTTTTCTCGCCGCTGCTGCCGATGGCGGTGGTCTTCTTTATATCTGCTCTGGCCGAAACCAACCGGCCACCGTTCGATTTGCCCGAGGCCGAGGCCGAAATCGTTGCCGGCTATCAGGTCGAATATTCTTCCATGGCCTTTGCGTTATTCTTCCTCGGCGAATATGCCAATATTATTCTGATGTGCGCCATGGTCAGTATCCTGTTCCTTGGTGGCTGGCTGCCGCCGCTGGACTGGGCGCCGCTTTACATCATTCCGGGCTGGATCTGGTTTTTTGGCAAGATTTTCGTCATGTTCTTTCTTTTCGCATGGGTCAAGGCGACGGTGCCGCGCTATCGTTATGACCAGTTGATGCGGCTTGGCTGGAAAGTATTCCTGCCGCTGTCGCTGTTCTGGGTGGTTTTAACCGGGGCCTTGCTGTTATTTACCGGCAAGATACCGGTATAAGGGATAAAGCATTATGTCACTTCTCAAACACGCCGCACGAACATTTCTGTTAAGCGATTTTGTCAAGGCCATGTGGCTGACATTCCGCTATATGTTTCGTCCGAAAGCGACCATCAACTATCCTTATGAAAAGGGGCCGCTCAGCCCGCGTTTTAGGGGCGAACACGCACTCAGGCGTTATCCTGACGGTGAGGAACGCTGTATTGCCTGCAAATTATGCGAGGCGATTTGTCCCGCGCAGGCGATCACGATCGAGGCGGCAGAGGCAAAGGACGGTACAAGGCGCACGACCCGTTATGACATCGACATGACCAAATGTATCTATTGCGGTTATTGTCAGGAGGCCTGCCCGGTCGAGGCGATTGTCGAAGGGCCGAATTTCGAATTTGCCACCGAAACCCGCGAAGAGCTGTTCTATAACAAGGAACGGCTGCTGAAAAACGGTGATATGTGGGAACAGGAAATTGCCACCAACCTCAAACTTGATGCCCCTTACCGGTAAGAGAGAGATAATATGATTTATACATTATGCTTTTATCTTTTTGCCATCATCACGGTACTGTCCGCGTTCATGGTGATTTCAAGCCGCAATCCGGTGCATTCGGTGCTGTATCTTATTCTGGCATTCTTTAATTCAGCCGGCCTGTTCGTACTGCTCGGGGCGGAATTTATCGCCATGATCATGGTGATAGTCTATGTCGGTGCGGTCGCGGTGCTGTTCATGTTTGTCGTGATGATGCTGGATATTGATTTCAGCGAACTGCGCCGGGGATTTCAGAAATATCTGCTGATTGGCGGGCTGATCGGCCTTGTATTGCTGGCGGAACTGGCGCTGGTCGGCATGGGCTGGGGGCTGGGTGGTCCTGTCACGACCGACCCGGCAACGGCGATTCCGGCGCTCGGGACCGTGACAAATACTGCGGCGCTTGGTAGTCTGCTCTATACCAGATATATTTTTCTGTTTCAGATGGCGGGGATGATCCTGCTGGTGGCGATGATCGGGGCGATTGTCCTGACCCACCGCAAGAGGCCCGGGGTCAAGAAACAGAATATCAACAAACAGGTCATGCGGCGTCGCCACGAGGCCTATGAAATCGTTAAAGTCAAACCAGGTCAAGGGTTGGGGTAGGGAAAATATAATGGAAATCGGACTCACACATTATCTGACCGTTGCGGCCATGCTGTTTACCATCGGCATCTTCGGGATTTTTCTCAACCGGAAGAATGTGATCACCATATTGATGTCGGTGGAGCTTATCCTGCTGTCGGTCAATATCAATTTTGTCGCCTTCTCCTCCTACCTGCATGACATGGCGGGGCAGGTGTTCACCATGTTCATTCTGACCGTTGCGGCGGCGGAGGCGGCCATCGGTCTGGCCATCCTTGTGGTATATTACCGTAATCGCGGGACGATCGCGGTTGAAGACATACATCTGATGAAAGGATAACAATAAAATGTATCAGATAATTGTTTTTGGTCCCCTGCTTGCCGCCCTGATTGCCGGATTATTCAATCGGCGGCTTGGCGACCGGGGGGCGCAATTTGTCACCTGCGGCGCCCTGATTATTTCTGCTATCCTCTCCTGGATGGTGTTTCTGCGGATTGGCCTTGGCGGCGCGGTGGATCATGTGACCATTGCCACCTGGATCACCTCGGGAGATCTCAGCTTCAACTGGGCATTCAAGGTTGATACCCTGACGGCGGTGATGCTGGTGGTGGTCAATACCATATCCTGTCTGGTTCATATATATTCCATAGGCTATATGGCCCATGACCCGGACAAGCCGCGCTTTATGGCTTATTTGAGCTTTTTCACTTTTGCCATGTTGATGCTGGTGACAGCGGATAATTTCATTCAGCTGTTTTTTGGCTGGGAAGGGGTCGGGCTGGCCTCTTATCTGCTGATCGGGTTCTGGTATAAGAAACCGTCGGCCTGTGCCGCCGCGATCAAGGCTTTTCTGGTCAACAGGGTCGGGGATTTCGGCTTTGCCCTTGGTATTTTTACCATTTTCATGGTGACGGGGTCGGTTGAGTTTGACACCGTATTTGCCGCAATTCCGGGATTGCAGGGGCAACAAATCCATTTTCTGTGGATGGACCTCGACCTGATCACCACTATATGCATTCTGCTGTTTATCGGTGCGATGGGAAAATCGGCCCAGCTTGGTCTGCATACCTGGCTGCCGGATGCGATGGAGGGGCCAACCCCGGTATCGGCATTGATCCATGCCGCGACCATGGTAACGGCGGGGGTCTTTCTGGTGGCGCGGATGTCACCGATATTTGAATATTCACCGACCGCCCTGGGTTTCGTTGCCTTTATCGGCGCCTCGACCGCGATATTTGCCGCGACCATTGGAATGGCGCAGAATGACATCAAACGGGTGATTGCCTATTCGACCTGTTCGCAGCTTGGTTATATGTTTTTTGCCCTTGGCGTTTCAGCCTACGGGGCGGCGATCTTTCACCTGTTCACCCATGCCTTCTTCAAGGCGTTGCTGTTCCTTGGCTCCGGTTCGGTAATCCATGCCATGAGTGATGAGCAGGACATGCGCAAGATGGGCGGCCTGCGCAAGAAAATTCCCGCGACCTTTGCCATGATGCTGGTCGGCACACTGGCCCTGATCGGCTTTCCGGGCTTTGCCGGCTATTATTCCAAGGACATGATCATCGAATCAGCCTTTGCGGCCAATACATCCTGGTCGGACTATGCCTTTATCATGGGGGTATTGGCGGCGTTGCTGACATCTTTTTACAGCTGGCGTCTGCTGTTTATGACCTTTTTCGGCGAAAGCCGGGCCAGCAAGCCTGTGCAGGATCATATTCATGAAAGCAGCAACTGGATGATGGTGCCGCTTTACGGTCTGGCGATCGGGGCGGCCTTTGCCGGATATTTCTTCCGCGATATTTTCGTCGGTTCGGGCTATGAGGATTTCTGGGGTCATGCCCTGTTCCTCAAGGATGAGGCCCATAATGTGCTGGAGGCTGCCGAGGAAATCCCCGGCTGGGTCGGGCTGTCGCCCTTTATCGTCATGCTGCTGGGCTTCGTGATTGCCTGGTATGCCTATATATTCCGGCCAGATACCCCGGCGCGCTTCACCGGCACATTCCGTTATGTCTATAACCTGTTTTATAACAAATGGTATGTTGATGAAATTTATGAATTTTTATTTGTCAGCCCAGCCAAAAGACTTGGTACTTTCCTGTGGAAGAGGGGGGATGAGGGGATCATTGATCGCTATGGTCCGGACGGGGCCGCCGCCGCAATTATGGACCTTGCACGGCGCTTCAAGGCCATGCAGAGCGGATATGTCTATCATTATGCCTTTGCCATGCTGATCGGGGTCGCGGGCTTTGTCACCTGGTTTGTCGGAGGAGCGGGCTGATGGAACATTTCCCAATTCTTTCAATCATTACCTTTCTGCCGCTGCTCGGCGTGCTATTCATTCTGTTGACCAAGGGCGAAAATGCCGACCGCAATGCCAAAAACGCGGCGCTGTGGGTCACGGTTTTCACCTTTTTTGCTTCATTGATCCTGTGGTTCAATTTTGACAAGACCACTGCGGATTTCCAGTTTGTCGAGACCGCGAGCTGGTTCGGTGACAATATCAATTACCATATGGGCATTGACGGGATTTCGATCCTGTTTGTCATGCTGACCACCTTTATCACGCCGATTGTGATCCTGACCGGATGGGATGCGGTCACGACCCGGGTCAAGGAATATCTGATCGCCTTCCTAATTCTTGAAACGCTGATGATCGGGGTGTTCTGCGCGCTGGATATTGTGCTGTTCTACCTGTTTTTTGAAGGCGGGCTTATTCCGATGTTCCTGATTATCGGGGTGTGGGGCGGCAAGAACCGTATCTATGCGACCTATAAGCTGTTCCTTTATACCCTGCTTGGTTCGGTGCTGATGTTGCTGGCGATGCTGTATATGTATTTTCAGGCCGGTACCACCGATATTCCGACCTTGATGCAGTATCATTTTGATACCAGCGCCCAGATATGGCTGTTCCTGGCATTCTTTGCCTCATTCGCGGTCAAGACGCCGATGTGGCCGGTGCATACCTGGCTGCCGGATGCCCATGTGCAGGCCCCGACGGCAGGGTCGGTTATCCTGGCCGGTATCCTGCTGAAAATGGGCGGATACGGATTCCTGAGATTTTCTCTGCCGATGTTCCCGGTGGCGTCGGCGGAACTTGTCTGGCTGATTTATGGCCTGTCGGTGATTGCGATCATCTATACTTCTCTCGTTGCCCTGATGCAGCAGGATATGAAAAAACTGATTGCCTACAGCTCGATCGCCCATATGGGCTTTGTCACGCTCGGTATTTTTGCTTTTAATATTCAGGGGCTTGAGGGGGCGATTATGGTGATGCTGGCCCACGGGCTGGTCGCCAGTGCATTATTCCTGTGTGTCGGGGTTATTTATGACCGGATGCATACAAGGGAAATCGCCCGTTACGGCGGTCTTGCCAATATCATGCCGAAATATGCCCTGACCTTCATGTTTTTTACCATGGCCTCGGCAGGATTGCCGGGAACCGGTAACTTTGTCGGTGAGGTTCTGGTGCTGTTCGGCCTGTTTCAGGTTAATATCTGGGCAACATTCCTTGCGGCGACGGGCATGATCCTCGGCGCGGCCTATATGTTGTGGCTCTATCGCAAAGTGATGTTTGGCGAACTGGTCAAGGAGGGGCTGAAGGCGATGCTTGATATGAACCGGCGCGAGGTCATTATATTTACCCCGCTGGTTATTTTCACCATCTGGATGGGGATATATCCGTCAACATTTCTGGATTTTATCCATGTATCTGTAGCAAATCTTGTCACACATCATCAGGCGGCCCTCGCGGCGGCGTCTGATATGATGGCGCATTAGGGAGACTATGAGATGACTGAAACAATGCTTCCTGATCTGGTGCCGGCATATGGCGAGATTCTGATGGCTGTCGGCGCGATGCTGTTGCTGATGATCGGCGCTTTTCGTGGTAATAAATCCACGGGCTTTATATCACTGCTTGCCGTCGCCCTGATGCTGGTCACCCTGTTTGTGACGGTGTCGTGGGGTGACAGTGCAACCTATACCTTCGGCAATATGTTTGTTGCGGACCGTTTTACCTCTATCATGAAAGTGATGGTGCTGGTGGCCTCGGCCCTGTCGGTGATTATGTCTATGCAGTATTTTCACGATGAGCGCGAGGAAAGATTCGAATATCCGGTATTGCTGGTGCTGGCGACACTTGGCATGATGGTGATGGTTTCGGCCAATGACCTGATGTCGCTCTATATGGGGCTGGAATTGCAATCTCTGAGCCTTTACGTGCTGGCGGCCTTTCGCCGGGACAGTGAGCTGTCCACCGAAGCCGGGCTTAAATATTTTGTCCTTGGTGCCTTGTCGTCGGGCATATTGCTGTTTGGCAGTTCACTGGTTTACGGTTTTGTCGGCAGCACCAATTTTACCGTAATCGGCCAGACCCTGTCCCATGCCGGGGACCATGGGGTGAATATCGGCGTGATTATTGGCATGGTGTTTATTCTGGCAGGGATTGCCTTCAAGATTTCTGCCGTGCCGTTCCACATGTGGGCGCCGGATGTCTATCAGGGTGCGCCGACCCCGGTAACTGCCTTCTTTGCCGTCGCGCCGAAAATTGCCGCCTTTGCCTTGCTGGTCCGGGTGCTTTACGTGCCTTTTGGTGACCTGGCGGCATCCTGGACCCAGGTGATTGTCTTCATGTCGCTGGCCTCAATGGTGCTGGGCGCGGTGGCGGCGATTGTTCAGACCAATATCAAGCGCCTGATGGCCTATAGCTCCATCGGTCATGTCGGTTATGCGCTGGTCGGACTGGCGGCGGGCAGTCAGGCCGGAGTCCGGGGACTGGTGATCTATCTGGCGATTTATCTGGTGATGAATATCGGCACCTTTGCCTGTATCCTGTCAATGCGGCGCAAGGATGGTATGGTTGAGGAAATTTCCGACCTCGCGGGTCTGGTTCAGACGCGTCCGGCCATGGCCACAGCACTGGCAATCTTTATGTTCTCGCTCGCCGGGATACCGCCACTGGCCGGGTTCTGGGCCAAATGGTTTGTTTTCAAGGCGGTGATTGCGGCTGCCGTGGCGAACCCCGCCGCAACAGATTACGGTCTGATTACCCTTGCGGTGGTGGGTATCGTCGCCAGTGTCGCCGGGGCATATTATTATCTCAATGTGATCAAGGTGATGTTTTTTGATGCCCCCGCAGGGGAATTTGTCCCGCAGAAATCCCGCAATATGAATGCAATTATGGGGGTCGGCGCGGCCTTGCTGCTTCTGTTCCTGCTGCCACAGGTCAACAGCCCGCTTCTGGAATATGCCAGAATGGCGGCGGCGGCGTTGATGTCGTAACGGAGCGTGCCTTTTCTCTCTTCACTGACCATGCCCGGGGGGGATGACCTTCGGCTATTTGATGTGCTGGACAGTACAAATGCCGAATGTCGGCGCATTGTGGAACAGGAGGGGGCGACAGGCAATATCTGGGTTGTGGCCGGGTCTCAAACCATGGGCAGGGGTCGGCGTGGCAGGACGTGGGAATCTCCGTCCGGCAATATATATGCCTCACTGCTCTATAAGATAGACTGTGATCTCGCGGCGGCGTCCGGCCTGTCCTTTGTTGCGGCTCTTGCGGTCCGGGATATGGTGGCCGATATTTTGCAGGCCCCGGACCGGGTCAGCTGCAAATGGCCCAATGACATTCTGGTGGAGGGGCGGAAAATTTCCGGTATCCTGCTGGAAACGGCAGGGCCGGGCCATGAGATGCCGTCTCACGTGATCATCGGTATTGGCATCAATGTCAGCCATCATCCGGAGGATAGCTTATATCCCGCCACTGACCTGAACGGGGCGGCAGGACGGAAAATTACCCGGGAACAGGTGACGGAAAATCTCATACTCTCACTGGCGCACTGGATATCGCGCTGGGAAAATTCAGGATTTTCGCCGATAAGAAAGGCATGGAAGGCCTGCGCCCACGGGGTGGGGGAAGATATTATTGTCCGCCTGCCGGGGGAGGAATTATGTGGCCGCTTTGTCGATCTGGATGAGGCGGGCGCACTAATACTTGAGTTTGATGGCAAAAGACGACATATTACCGCAGGTGATATTTTTTTCACACAGGAATAAATTATGCTGCTTGCCATTGATGCCGGAAATACCAATATCGTTTTTGCGATACATGACGGTGAAATATTGCGTCATAAATGGCGGATTTCCAGTTCCTCAAGCCGGACTGCTGATGAATATATGGTGTGGTTGACCCAACTGATGAAACTGGAGAATATTTCCCCGGACCATATATCAGGGGCGATTATCGCCACCGTGGTACCACAGGCCCTGTTTCCCCTGCAACTTCTCTGTCGGCGCTATTTCGGTTGCACGGCGCTGGTGGTGGGGGAGGAAAATGTTGACCTCGGGCTTGCGGTAAAGCTTGATAACCCGAAGGAAGTCGGCGCCGACCGGCTGGTCAATGCGGTGGCGGCACAGAAAAAATATGGCGGGCCGATGATTATCATTGATTTTGGCACCGCGACCACCTTTGATATTATTGACGCCAATGGCGATTATTGCGGCGGAATTATCTCGCCCGGGGTCAATCTGTCGGTGGAGGCATTGCATATGGCGGCGGCCAAGCTGCCGCGCGTTGCGGTGGAAAGGCCGGATCAGGTCATTGGCACCGGTACGGTATCGGCAATCCAGTCCGGGATTTTCTGGGGCTATGTCGGTCTGGTCGAGGGCATGGTTTCACGCATCCGTCAGGAATTTTCCGGAGAAGGCGCCGCAAAACAGCCGATGAAGATACTGGCGACCGGTGGCCTTGCCCCGCTGTTCAAAGGCGAGGTCGATGAAATAGACATCGTTGACCAGGAATTGACCACCTATGGTCTTTTTGAAATATACAGCCGGAATATATGAGCCATATGTCCCATTCCCTGCATGATGATGCCCTGTATTTCCTGCCTCTTGGCGGCTCCGGTGAAATTGGTATGAATCTCAATCTTTATTACACCGAAGGCAAATGGCTGATGGTGGATTGCGGGATTTCCTTTGCCGACAGCTATCTGCCGGGTATTGACATCATTATGCCCAATAGCAATTATATCGAGCAGCGCCGCGAACGGCTCGCCGGACTGATCATCACTCATGCCCATGAGGACCATGTGGGCGCACTGGCCCATCTGTGGCCGCGTTTACGCTGTCCGGTCTATGCGACGCCCTTTACCATGATTCTGATTCGGCTGAAACTGGCCGAGGCCGGGCTGCTGGATGAGGTTCCCCTGATCGAGGTGCCGCTGGAGGGCCGGGCAGAGGTTGGCCCGTTCGCGGTGGATTTCCTGTCGCTGACCCATTCGATACCCGAACCGAACGCAGTCAAAATCACGATAAAGGCCGGGACAATATTTCACAGTGGCGACTGGAAACTTGACCCTGAGCCACTGGTCGGGGAGCAGACCAACGCGGATAAAATGCGGGCGGTCGGGGATCAGGGCGTGCTGGCGCTGGTCTGTGATTCGACCAATATTTTCAATGAGACAGCATCAGGGTCCGAGGGCAGGGTCCGGGATAATATCACCCAGATGCTATCCTCAAAGACCGGCAAGGTCTTTTGTGCGACCTTTTCATCCAATGTGGCACGGGTCGATACACTGGCACAGGCGGCAAGGCATAATGGCCGCGAGGTCTGCCTGATCGGGCGGTCACTGAAACGCAATGTGGCGGCGGCTATTGAGGCCGGTTATCTGACTGATTTTCCAAAACCGGTGGGGGAGAGCGACGCCGCCTTTTTGCCGAATGAGAATATCCTCTATATCTGTACCGGCTGTCAGGGCGAGGCCCGGGCGGCGCTGATGCGCATTGTTCAGGGCAACAGCCGGGATGTGACAATCAGTCGTGGCGATACGGTAATATTTTCCTCGAAGATCATCCCGGGTAATGAAATTCCGATTGGGCGGCTGCATAACAGTCTGGTTGACCTCGGGGTTGAGGTGATTACCGAAAAGGATGCCTTTGTTCATGTCTCCGGCCATCCGGGGCAGGCGGAACTCGCGCAGATGTATGACTGGATACGGCCTGAAATACTGGTCCCGGTTCATGGCGAGATACGCCATATGGAGAGGCAGGCGGAATTTGGCCGCCGTCACGGCATTCCGGCAACCATCGTCCCGCGCAATGGCACATTGATCCGGCTCGCCCCCGGTCCGGCGGAAATTGTCGATCATGTCGATGTCGGACGTTTTGCCGTCGATGGCCGTTTTATCATCCCTGCCGGGGATGATGCCATTGTGACCCGCCGCCGGGTCCTCTATAATGGTGCGCTGGTTATCTCACTGGTTGTGGATCAGGCCGGGGCGTTCCTCGCCCCGCCGCAGATCACCAATCTCGGTAATCCCGAGGACGAAAGTGACAGGTTTGAGGAGGTTGTTCTGGAGGCAGTTTTCAGAGCGGCAGATAAATTGACCGGACGGCAACGGGCCGATAAAAACAAACTGGCCGAGGCAGTCCGGGCGCAGACCCGAAAGGCGGCCAAAAACCACAGCCGGAAGGAAACCGGCCCTGTGACCAGAGTCACGGTGACACAGATAGGGAAAGAATAGATTTAAAGTATTGCGTCTTATTCAGTTATCAAAATGATATGCAATTAATAGAATAATATATAATATATTCAAATAATGAGCATTGGAATGTTATCACTTGATTTATTTGCGGGGGCTGGGGGGTTGTCATGTGGCTTGGCAATGGCGGGGTTTTCTCCTATTTTTGCCAATGAAATCAATCCTGTTTTTGCCGAAACTTATAAGAGAAATCACCCAAATACAGAAGTGGTCGTCGATGATATACGAGAGATTTGTGAGCGTAATCTTAAAAAATCATTAGATTTGGAGGTCGGAGAGCTGGATTTGCTTAGCGGGGGACCGCCTTGTCAGGGTTTTTCCATTAATGCTCCCGTTAGAACGCTTGATGATGAGCGTAATCACCTGTTTAGAGATTTTCTGAGAATAGCCGAAACGTTACAGCCCAAAGCGATATTGATTGAGAATGTACCGGGCATTGTTTCCCTGGGAAAGGGTACAGTAGTAGAACAAATTTATAAAAAACTTACTGAAATGGGCTATAGTGTAGCTCATCGAATATTATTTGCTGGCCATTATGGTGTGCCGCAGATGAGATTTAGAACAATATTTCTAGCTATTAAAGGTAAAGGTGAACGGGTTATTTTTCCAGAACCTGAATATAATGTCTCAGCCGTGGCAAATTTTTCTGGTGCAAAGGAACTTTGCTATAAAATACCCGCACTTTTTGCCCAAAATCTCCTACCTCAAACCAGTATTTGGGATGCAATATCAGATTTGCCTGAAATTGACCCGGGAAATAAGGCAAAAAAATGTAATTATATAAGATCGCCTCAAAGTGATTATCAGAGGATATTGCGAAAAGATTCGAAGAATATTAGTAATCACATTTGTTCCAAGCTGGGGAAAATTAATTTGGAACGTCTTAAATATATTCCGCAAGGGGGTAGTTGGCGTGATATACCATTTGAGTTGCTTCCAAATGGTTTAAAAATAGCAAGGCGAAGTGATCATACGAGACGCTATGGTAGATTACATCCAGAAGGATTATGCTCGACAATTTTGACTAAATGTGATCCTCATTGGGGCAGCTTTTTCCATCCTGTGCAAGATAGAGTTATATCAGTCAGGGAGGCCGCCAGATTACAGTCTTTTCCGGATACTTATATATTTTACGGTAATCTTACTCAACAATACGCTCAGGTTGGAAATGCAGTTCCGCCTTTTATGGCAAAGGCATTAGGAGAGATAATAATAAAAATGATTGGGAGTGTAAATGCACAAGAAAAGAGATTTGGTTGAAATATTTGGCTATAGCCCAGATGATTTGACGAGAGATGCAAGAACCCTGTGGAATATGGGAGCCTGCCCCTTTATTAACAAACCTTGTACTAAAATCAATCATGATCAAACTATTACTTATGGAACATGTAGTGTAACGTCCCCCTACGGGGATATTATCATCTGCCCTAACAGGTTATATGCCAATAATTATGAGTTGCTTGCCAGAGTGAGCCAAGATGCTTTTGGTGCGGCTATCCCTTTTCTTATGTATGATAATTTTATTGAACAAAGGGTGCTCTATGATGAGTGCATTGTTGCCCTCGGGAAAAATTCGGGTAAAGAAGTTCAAGTTGGACGATCGTTATCTATGGATTGGGTTTTGGCCCATATTTTAGATGCCGAGTTGAAAGAATATATAGGAATAGAAATTCAAAGTATTGATATTACCGGTAATTATCGCGATGCTTGGCACGCTTATAAAAATATATCTCCACAAACAGATAAGACAATGCTGCCATCATCACAACATGGATTGAACTGGGCGAATGTTCATAAGCGGCTTATTCCTCAGTTAATAAGAAAATCTATCGTTTATTCACGTTCAAACTTTGTTAAAAAAGGGCTTTATTTTATACTTCCAGACATAGTTTACCAAAAATTTGAAGACGTAATAGGTAATGATATGCCGCTAGCAAGCAAGATGACCTCTGAAACCATTACGGTGTACACATATAAGCTTGGCGATTCTGTATCCCATGGACAACAAAGACAGCTTGTTGAAGTACGACAGTTCAGGTTTGAGTTAGAAGAATTTTCCAGTCGTTTCATCTCTGGACCAAACCTTCCCCAAGGGGAAGCATTGGACAAGGTAATAAGAAATATTCTCGGTGTGCAATAACGTATTTTTTAATAAGGAATAGACAATGATCGGAAAATTAAACCATGTGGCGATTGCGGTGAATGACCTTCCGGCGGCGATGGCGCTCTACCGGGATACGCTGGGGGCGAAAGTGTCTGAAGAGGTCCCGCAGCCGGAGCACGGGGTGACCACGGTATTTGTTGAACTGCCCAACAGCAAAATTGAATTGCTGGTCCCGCTGGGCGAAGGATCGCCGATAACAGGCTTTCTGGAGAAGAATAAATCCGGTGGCATTCACCATATCTGCTATGAGGTTGAGGATATTCATGCCGCCCGGGACAAGCTGCTTGCGGATGGCAAGCGTATTCTAGGGTCAGGGGAGCCAAGGATCGGCGCCCACGGCAAACCGATTCTTTTCCTGCATCCAAAAGATTTTGGTGGCACGCTGATTGAACTCGAAGAGGTATAGAAATGAGTCTTGCAAATCATCTTGTTGTATTTTTTGTCAGCTGGTGGCTGGTCTTCTTTATGGTCCTGCCCTGGGGGGTAACCGGCCATCATGAGAGCGATGAGGACTATCCGGCGGGGATAGAGCCGGGTGCGCCGATAAAGGCCAATATGGGTAAGAAGCTGTTGATCACCACCGGCCTTGCCATTATCGTCTGGGCAGGCTTCTGGGCAGTAATGACTTTTGGTCTGATTTCCATTTCCTGATTTCCATTTCCTGACGGGGGATTTTCCTGAGTCACGCCGGTAATTTTTTCAGATTGCGCTAAAAATGATTATTTCCCGGCTCGGCGGCATATTTTTTTAATTCAGGAGATTTGTGGTAAAAATGTTTTATTTTGGTGTTAAGGCGGGCATCTTATTGAAAATAATACCGTTTTTCTGATTTTTCAGCATGTTGCAAAAATAACACAGTGTGCTTTTTATGTTATAGCTAACCCCTTATAAAATAAAGATAATTTTTCCCTTGATTTCACAGTTTATAGGCCTAAATATAGTGAACAGGGATGTTCTTGGTGTAGGAGCATTTCTGTAGCCCATCGTGGGCGTTTCCTCCCTAAACTTGGGCCTCTCGTTATGAGAGGCCTTTTTTTTGTTTTATATCAGTTGAGGTCATAAAGCATTTTCCGTAAAAGACATAATCGGGATATGTCCAAAATATCCTCTCAAAATATGACCAGGGAATAAAATATGACTGACTTCAGGCAACGCATCTTTTCAGGCGTCCAGCCTTCCGGAAATCTGACACTGGGAAATTATCTCGGGGCAATCCGCAACTGGGTGACGTTACAGAAAACATATGAAAGTATTTTTTGTGTTGTTGACCTTCATGCCATTACCGTCTGGCAGGACCCGGCGACCCTTCGGGAGGCGACACGCGAAGTGGCGGCGGGCATGATTGCCAGCGGCATTGACCCCAAAGAATGTATTATCTTTAACCAGAGTCAGGTATCAGGCCATGCGGAGCTTGCGTGGATATTCAATTGTGTGGCGCGCATGGGATGGCTCAATCGCATGACTCAATTCAAGGAAAAGGCCGGAAAAAACCGCGAACGGGCCAGTGTCGGGCTATATGTCTATCCCGACCTGATGGCGGCGGATATCATGCTGTACAAGGCGACCCATGTTCCGGTGGGGGAGGACCAGAAGCAGCATCTTGAGCTGACCCGTGATATTGCCCAGAAATTCAACAAGGATTTCGGAGTGGATTTTTTCCCGATTGTCGAGCCGCTGATATTGGGAGAAGCCAAAAGGGTGATGTCCCTGCGCGACGGTAACGCAAAAATGAGCAAGTCAGACCCGTCAGAAAACAGCCGGATCAACCTGACTGATGATCGGGATGCCATCGCCCGGAAAATCAGGAAGGCCCGGACCGACAGCGCGCCAATCGGGGCGACAGTAGAGGAACTTGAAGGCCGCCCGGAGGCTAAAAACCTGATCAATATCTTTGCCGCCCTCAGTGACCGGCGGGCCTCTGATGTCTGTCAGGAGTATGGCGGGCAGGGTTTTGCAGTTTTTAAGAGGGATATGGCAGAATTATGCGTATCAGTACTAGGCCCGATCACCGACGAAATGAAACGGCTCTGCGATGAAAAAACATATATTGACCAGGTTCTTAAACAGGGCGCGGAAAAAGCACGTATCCTTTCGGAGCCTGTTCTCAGGGATGTTCACAATATCGTGGGGTTCTTGCAATCGTCGGGGTAACATACTATCTTTATAGTATCTTTTGTGGAGAGGGATAACAGCGAAGGTGAAAGAGATGAACAAGATGATCATGCGATTGATAATTGTGGTGGGATTCGTCGGCCTTTTGTCTGCCTGTAGTAATACATTCAGATCGAACGTCGTCCGTTTCCATGAGATGCCGCAGCCCCATGGTGAAACGGTGACGATTGTCCCGACAGACCCGGCTAAAAATACCAGTCTGGAATTTGCGTCATATGCCAATATTGTTGGTAATTACCTTGCCCAACAGGGATACAAACCGGCGGGCAAGGGCAAGGCCGACCTGATTGTTTCCCTGGATTATTCCGTCGATGATGGCAAGGTGATGGTCAGGAGCTATTCCTTTGGCTACGGTTACGGTTATGGTTACGGATTTGGCTATGGTGGTTATGGCTATTTTGGCGGCTTTTATGATCCATTCTACGGTTATGGTTTTGGCTCTCCCTATGGCGGGGATGTCCGGTCCTACGTAAATTATACCCGCAAGTTAACCATGGCAATCCGGCCAAATGCTGAAGGTAAGCAGAATCTGTTTGAAGGTACGGTCGAAAGCGTCGGACGGAGCAAGGATCTGCCAAAATTAATGCCGCATATG
>JALUWZ010000014.1 GCA_027019205.1 Emcibacter sp. | reverse complement strand
GGACGGCCCTTACGCGAGCCGTCCGGGATACGGGGCGATTGGCGAGGCCATGGGCGGGTTGCGTTATGTGGTCGGCGACCCCGCGACCCCGCCGAGCCGCATGGGCATATCCATCGGCGACGAGCTTGCGGCGACCTTTGCCTGCCTCGGGGCGCTTGCCGCCCTGCATTACCGTAACCAGACCGGTGAGGGCCAGATGATTGACAGCGCCATTTACGAGGCGGTGCTGGCGATGATGGAATCGCTGATCAGTGAATATGTCGAGGCCGGTTATATCCGCGAACGGTCCGGCGCCATCCTGCCCAATGTCGCACCGTCCAATATCTATCCGACGAAAGATGATAATTTTGTCCTGATCGCCGCCAATCAGGATACGGTCTTCAAACGGCTCGCCGCCGCCATGGGCCACCCCGAATGGGCCGAAGATGCGCGCTACAAGGGCCATTCAGCCCGTGGACAGCATCAGAAGGAACTGGACGAGATGATTTCGGACTGGAGCCGGACCATGACGGCAGAAGACCTGATGGCGCTGCTTGATCAATATGGCATTCCCCAGGGCAAGATTTACCGGGCGCCGGATATGCTCTCGGACGCCCATTTCAAGGCCCGGGAAGCCATTATCAAGGTTGCCCACCCGCAATTCAAAGACCTTAAAATGCAGAATGTCTTTCCGAAATTCTCCAAAACCCCGGGCAAGGTCCGCTGGCCCGGCCCGGCGCTGGGTGAGCATAATCGGGAAATCTACCGGGATTTGCTTGAGGTCAGCGCAGAGAAGTTCGAGGAAATGGCAAAACGGGATATTATCTAATCAGGTAAATCCATTATTTTTCAGAAATCTATTATTTTTCAGAAATCTATTATTTTTCAGAAATCTATTATTTTTCTGGCCATAAACTTCTTGTTAAGGGTCATTGGGTAGCATGAGGCTGAGTAGCCTTTTGTTCAAACCCGAGCCTCTGAAATATGGACCCCAATATCGCACATATCCTGCTGGACACTGCCGAAAAAAACAATAAACCTGACACTATTATGCCGGACCAAAGCCGCTTTGAGCCTTCGGTGATGGTTGATATGTTTCCGGGACCGGCGCTATTGGTCGACGGCGATATGAAGGTTCACCATCATAATGTTTTTGCCAAGAGCCTGCTGACCCCGTTTGAAAACGGCGAAGCCTTTCTGAAAAAGATGATTTCCCGCTGCCTGTCCAACAGCTGTCCGGACGCCCAGAAGATCGCCCTTGAAGACGGGGAAGCCATTCGTCACTATGACCTTTATGCCCTGCCCCTGCAGGAAAATAATCAGAAAACCGCCCCGCTGGTATTTCTGTTTGGCCGGGAGACCACGGTTGAACATAATCTGACCGATGCGCTGGTAAATTCGCGCCAGATGTTCAAGGATCTGGTGAGCTGTTCGGCGGACTTCGCCTGGGAAACTGACTATTACGGTAATTTCATCTATGCCTCGCCCCGGGGTATTCTCGGCTATACCGCCTTTGAACTGAACGGCAGAAATTCACAGGAAATGATTATCGGTGACAGCGATAACAACCCCTTTTCGACCATGGAGAAAATTAACGAGATGGAGCTGTGGCTCACCCGGGCCGACGGCGCGATGGCCTGCCTGTTGATCTCCGCTGTGCCCGTAGTGAATGATAAGATTGAATGGAAGGGCGCCCGGGGGGTCTGCCGGGATATTACCCATATCCGCGAGCGCGAGGCCACATTACGCCGCAGCCGCAAACGGGAACATGTCCTTGACCGGATTGTCTCGACAATCCGCAATATGGTCACCCCCGCCGATATGCTGGAAAATGCCCTCGGGGCGACGATGGAGGGGATAGAGGCCGATTGCAGCTGTCTCATCCAGAAGGTGGCCCATGCGGACGGCAGTTTCAAGGCCGTGGTCAGGCAGCAGAAGGGCGATCTGGCCGATGAAGACATGATTTACAGCCTGTGCCAGAAAGCAATGGAATTATGGGCCAGCCCGCAAGATGCCCGTCCGCCAGGGACCCAAACCCTGCAGATCGGCACCTGTCAGATACTGACAGGACTGACCCGCCATCACGGAACCGATAACGGGGCGATTTTCCTGATTCGCAACAAGGCAAAAACATGGCATGAAGATGAAATATATCTGTTTGACGGCATTACCACCCATCTGGGAATTGCGGTTGAACAGCTCGTCACCTATGAGGAGCTTGAACGACGCGCCTTTACCGATGAACTGACCGGTCTTTTGAACCGCCGGGCCTTTGACGCGGAGGTGACAAAACGGCTCCACAACCAGCAGAGAAGCCGCAAGACCGGCGCCCTGCTCTATCTCGATCTTGATAATTTCAAGAATGTCAATGACAGCAAGGGCCATGCCTGCGGCGACATGATCCTGCAAAAACTGTCGCGGATTATTGATGATAACATCCGGGTCGGGGATTATGCGGCCCGGCTGGGCGGCGATGAATTTGCCATCTGGCTTGATGAGATTTCTGAAAAAGAAGCCGCTCTCAAGGCCAATAATTTTGTCGTCGCCGGGGCCGGACTGGCGCGGCTCGCCAATGTCAATGGCCCGCAGTTATCCCTGTCCATCGGGGTCGCCATCTGCCGTCCTGAAGATCAGGCCTCCCTTGACGGGCTGATGAAAAAGGCCGATGAGGCCCTCTATCAGGCAAAGGCCGCCGGCAAATCGGCAAGCGTTATTTATGACCCGAAGGAAAGGAAAGGAAATCCGGATGCTTAAAAGTATATTTCAGAAATTTCGCGGCGGACCGGGCAAAAAATATTCCTATGAGGAAGCCCGGCTCGCGCTGGAAAAACAGAATAACCGGGATAAATCGCGGCTGGCCGAACATGAGGATACCAAGCCTGAAATTCTTTATTATCTGGCGACCGACAAATCTGCCGATGTGCGGCGCAAGATCGCCAAAAATACCAGCACTCCCCATCAGGCCGATGATATTCTGGTTAAGGACGAGGATATTGAGGTCCGTCAGGAATTATCGCGCAAGATCGCCCGCATGCTGCCAGACCTCAGCGCGGATGAAGTCACCAATATCCGTGAAAAAGCCATCGGCATCCTGGAAACCCTGGCCAATGACCAGTTCCCCGAGGTGCGGCGCATCGTCTCGGAGGAACTGAAAAGCCATGACTGCGTACCCAGACATATCATCATGCGCCTCGCCCATGATGACGAGCTTGAAGTCTGCGCCCCGGTTCTGGAATATTCGCCGATGCTCAGCAGTGAGGATCTTCAGGAAATCATTGCCGCCACCACCACCAGCGGCGCCCTGAAAGCCATTGCCCGGCGATCCCATGTTGACGAAGATGTCTCGGACGCCATCAGTGTCTCCCTCGATATTCCGGCGGTTTCGGCCCTGCTCGCCAACAAAAATGCCCAGATCAGGGAAACAACGCTGGACGCGATCATTGATCAGGCCCGGGACGTGGAACCCCTGCACAAGCCGCTGGTCAATTGCGCCAATCTGTCAATCCGGGCGATGAAACGCATTGCCGGTTTCGTTGCCTCCTCTCTGGTCAGCCAGATGATCAGCAGCTATAACCTTGACGAGGATGTCGCCGACGACCTGCTCTCCAAAGTCAGAAAGCGGATCAAGGAAAACGAGCTAGGCAGCGACGATAAGAATACTCTGGAAGAACAGGCGCGAAAATTCCATGAACAGGGCCTGCTTGACGATGCCTTCATCGAAAATACCATCAAAAACCGTCAGCGGGAATTATTATGCCTGTGCCTCGCCCGGATGGCAGCAATGCCCGTGGCCTCAATCCAGAAAATCCTCAAAAGCAAAAAGGCGCGCCGGGTAATCGCCCTCGTCTGGCGCTGCGAGCTTAATATGCGGACCGCGATCAAGCTTCAGACAGAAATAGCCTGTATTCCGTCGGCCCAGATTCTCTATGCCAAAGACGGGCAGAGATTCCCCCTGTCCGAGGCCGAAATGAAATATGATCTGGCGCTTTATGACGGCGGCGCATAAAATGGTTCTGACTTAACGAATCAGGGTGCCGACGCCATGCTCGGTAAAAAGTTCCAGCAGCAGGGCATGTTCCACCCGCCCGTCGATGATAACCGCCCCGCCAACCCCGTTATCCACCGCATGAAGGCAGGTATCAACCTTTGGAATCATCCCGCCGTGAATGGTGCCGTCGGCAATCAGCCGCCGGGTCTGGTCCTCGGTAAGTTCCGGCATCAGCTTGCGGTCCTGA
>JALUWZ010000013.1 GCA_027019205.1 Emcibacter sp. | reverse complement strand
CCGGACGATATTTTCAAGATTTTTAAACAGATCCTGTTTTACTTTCAGGTCCTCGAACACCGCTTCGACGATCAGGTCGGCGTCTTTCAGGGCGGATTGATCGGTATCGCATGTCAGATTTGCCATAATTTTTTCAAATTGCGCTTCGCTGATGATGCGGCGCTTCATGGCCTCGGTCAGGGAGTCGGCGATAATCTGCCGCCCCCGTTCGGTGCTGGCCTCTGTCTGGTCAAGCAGGGTGACGGGCAGGCCCTTCATCAGGAAATGCTGGGCGATTGCCGCCCCCATGGTTCCGGCACCAACAACGCCGATATTGTCAATTTTTGTCATTTTGCACTCTCTGTCGTTTTAATAAGATAATAGATGATCGGGATCAGCGTGACCTTGACCCCGTATTGCCGGGCATAACGGGTCAGTTGCCCGCACAGATACTCATTTTCGGTCACTTTGTTATTTTCGATATCAATCAAGATTGATGGTTTGTGATTACCGCCTTTTTCAAGATATTTCATCGCTTCTCCAAGGAATTCATCCTTGATCGGTATATTCATCGCCTGGGCTATTTTTATGCCCTCGGCAATCATTCCGGCGACCATTTCTTTCATATAGTCACGGCCCATGACATTGCTCATGGTGTGGCGGGTGATGGCACACAGGCAGCCAAGCGATGAATTGAGCAGGGCTTTCTTGAAGACTTCGGTGCGGTAATCCTGCCGGACCTCCAGCGGTAGCCCTGAATCGGTAAAATCTGCGGCAATCCGGTGAATGAGCCTGGCATCAATATCGGGCATTAATGACAGATAATGCTTCATGGCAAAGCTGACCCGCACGACATTTTCCGATGATTTGCCGCAGCCCATATTGATCGACATACGCAGGGCGTGACCCGGGCCGAACACATCGCTGATCTGATGCTCGGTATCCAGACCGTTCTGGCAGGACAGGAAGATAATATCTTCGCGGTGGTTAAGGGATTTTATGCTTTGCAATATGCCGGGGCTATCGGAGCTTTTGGTGCAGATCAGGATCACCTCCACCCCGCTGTCGAGGAAGTCCTGCATATCATTGTAAAAGTCGGTTATTTCCGCCGTGGCCCTGAGTACTCCGCGAATTTCAAGGGGATGGCCGCGCAGGACAATGGGGATCGTCGGGTTGCGGTAAAGGATGGAAACCCCATGGCCGGCCTGCACCAGATGGGCGGCAAAAACCCGGCCCACCGGTCCAAATCCTATCACGCCATAACGGGTTTTCACGATGCTCACTCCAGATCAATTACGAAGGCATCGGCGGGCAGATTGTCATAATCCTGCCGTTGCATGGCCTCGATATAGGGTTGGTATTTTTCCTCAATCCGGCGCGGGATAAGCTTGAAAGACGGGGTCAGCTCATTCTCCTCAAGCGACAGTTCGCGCTGGATAACCAGCGCCCGGCCAATACGCTCAAACCCGGTCAGCTGATAGGTATTGATCTCATCAACGCAGCTTGACAGGCAGCTTGACAGGCTTTTGCAACTGCTGGGGAATTCACAGGCCGGGTCATTTATCTGATTGCGGACGCTCGCCGCCATCAGCCCCGAATTTGGAAAGACCAGCATGAAGGGATGTTTCTGTCCGGAGCCGAAAACATAGGCATATTTGACAAATTTGCAGCGCCGACAGACATTTTCCTCAATATTGCTCGGGAACAGCTTTTCACCGTTGCTGAGCTTGAACATTCTTTCCTTGCGCGAGATGATCCGGACACCATCCGGGGTAATCTCGCCGATGTCACCGGTATGAAACCAGCCACCGTCGGAAAAGGCTTTTGCCGTCGCTTCCTCATTACGGAAATAGCCGCTCATGACATTCTCGCCGCGCACCAGCAGTTCATTATCTTCACCGAGTGACAGTTCAACCCCGGGAATGGGAAAGCCGACAATCCCCGGAATCCGGTCCATGCCAAAGCCGGTCAGCGTACAGCAGGGCGAGGTTTCAGTCAGGCCCCAGGCTTCGAGCACCGGCACCTGTTTTTCGCGGAAAACATCGGATGTGCTGAGGGGCAGGGGGGCGGCGGCGGTAAAGACAAATTTCAGCTCATCATGAAAGAATGATTTTTCAGCTTTTTCCGAGGTCAGGACCTTGCTGACGATCGCCTGATAAATCACCGGGACGCTGAAATAGACATGGGGTCTGATTTCGGCAAAATTTTCCAGCAGCCGGTCTATATCCTTGCCAAAGCTGTCATCAATCGCGAGGCAGCCGCCGGAATGAAGGGCAAAAAACCGCTCGAACAGGCCGCCAAAGCTGTGATGCCACGGCAGGTAACAGAGAAAGCGCATGCCATGCTCCGGCTGCCACATAATCTCCAGCGCCTTCTGCTGGCTCATGATATTGCGGTGATGAAGCTGCACGCCCTTGGGAAAGCCGCTGGTGCCGGAGGTGTACATGATCATGGCGAGGGCAGACGGTTTGACGGCCCGGAAGCGCCGTTCAATATCGGCTTGTGTTTTCGGGTCAGGGACCTGTTTGACGATATCGTCAAAATAGCCCACGCTGCCCTTGCCGCTGACGGTTCCCTGTTTCAGCAGGATAAGCCTGTCGGGCAGGCAGCTTTTGTCAAGAGAGTCTATTTTATCTGGATGATCACTGATGATCATGCTGACATCGGAAAAATTTATCAGTTTTTCCATCAGCTCATTGGGATATTTGGCGAAAATCGGTACGCAGACCAGACCGCAGCTCATCACCGCCATTTCACAGACCAGCCGCCGGTAGCTGTTACCGGCAATGAAACATACCCGGTTCAGGCCGTCGTCTTCCGGGTCAAGACCGCTGTCAAGCAGATGGGCCGACAGGGTGATAATATCGCGGGTTAATTCCGCCCATGACCAATAGCGATAGGGGCCATCGGCAGAGCGTTCGGCAAAGGCCGGGGCGTTATCATATTTATCCCGGTTGTCAAGAAACATGGTCCCGACATTCGGGGTATATTCCCCAAGCTCGATATCAGATTTCACTATGTTCATAACATCCTCTTTCTCTATTCTTCCACCGCACAGCAGCCACGGGTAAAGGTGCGGAAAATATCGTCCGCCACCTGATCCGCCGTGCCATGCCTTGTTGCTGAATACCAGCCGAATATCCAGTTCATCATGCCGTAAAGGAAATAGGTTTTACGGCTGACAACTTCAGGGGGATAATCAATGCCGGTTTGGGCACACATGTAGCCGCTGACAATATTCTGGCCGAGCGTTGCATATTCATCTTTCAGATCCCAGAGTATCCGGCTTCTCTGTTCATCCATCTCCATCGACCCCGACGTCATGACCCGCATCTCGCTCAGATGGTTCATGAAATAGGTCACATGGTTGGTGATCAGCCGGGCGAGGCGCTTCTCCGGGGTTATATCCTGATCCGGCAATATGGCCGACATTTCAAGCAGTGAGGTAAAGCCGCGCTGGTTGATCAGAAACAGCAATTCCTCCTTGCTGCTGAAATAATGATAGAGGCCCGACAGGCTGCGGCCCGTGACCTGGGCCAGATCACGCATGCTGGTGCCGTGATAGCCAAGCTGGGCCATGAGACGGGCGGACTTGCTCAGAATATCGTCAAGTCCGCTCAGATGCCTGTCTATAACTGCCGGATTATTCATTCAGCTGTTGCTCCATTCGGGCGGGCGTTTGGCGAGGAAGGAGTCGATTCCCTCATTGGCATCATGGCTTGTCATCAGCTCGTCAAGATAGAGCCTCTCAAGGTCACAGATATGCTGGCGGTAAATGCTGTTGAGGCTCATACGTACCGCCCGGTTGGCGAGCCGCAGACTGCTGGCACTGCGCGGCAGGATATTCTTTTCGATATAGTCACTGACCGCCAGTTCAAGCTCCCCCTGCGGGCAGACCTGGTTGACAAGGCCGTGATCCAGCATATCGCCAGCGGTTATTTTCGCCCCGGTCAGTATCATATCCGCCGCCATGACGCCACTGGCGAGCGTCGGCAGCAGGGCCGCCGCGACCGGTGGAAAGACCCCGAGCTGAATTTCCGGCACCGCATATTTTGACTTTTCATCGGCAAAAATCAGACCGCAGGCAATGGCGAGTTCGAACCCGCCGCCAAGACAAAAGCCGGACACCTGCGCCAGTGTCGGCACCGGATGGGCGAGAATATCACCGATCATAATATGAAACCCGGGCAGCATGTCATCCACCCGGTCTTTGGTATGTTCCTCCACACTGGCGCCAAAACAGAAA
>JALUWZ010000012.1 GCA_027019205.1 Emcibacter sp. | reverse complement strand
GCCATCGACACCCACCGCCGCCGCATCATAAAAATTCTACAGGACGCCGGGGCGCATTAGGGGGTATTATTATTCCTTCATCAAAATCGCCGGTAGTTTGAAGCGGACATTTTCCTCGACGGTCGAGATGGTCTCAAGCGTCATGTCATAGCGGCGACGAAAGGCCTCGATCACCTCTTCCACCAGTATTTCCGGCGCCGAGGCACCGGCAGACAGGCCAACATTCCGGACGCCATCAAGCCAGCCCCAGTCAATATCGTCCGCGCGCTGAATCAGCATTGACCGACAGCCCTGCCGGGTTGCGACCTCGACCAGACGGCGGGAGTTCGAGCTGTTGGGTGCGCCGATGATCAGTACCGCTTCCGCCCGTTCCGCCAGCGCCTTGACCGCGCCCTGCCGGTTGGTGGTGGCGTAACAGATATCCTCTTTTCGCGGGTCCCGAATGCCGGGGAATTTACTCTTCAGTGCCCTGATAATATCCGCCGTGTCATCCAGCGACAGGGTGGTCTGGGTGATATAGGCAACATTGTCATTATCTCCGAGGGCAAGTTTTTCGACATCCTCCGGAGTTTCAACCAGGGTGATCCGGCCTTCTTCGACCTGGCCCATGGTGCCGACCACTTCGGCATGGCCCGCATGGCCGATCATGATAATTTCCGAGCCAGATTTTTCGTGGGCGGCGGCCTCCCGATGGACCTTGCTGACCAGCGGACAGGTTGCATCGACATAGAGCATATTGCGCCGCCGGGCGGCTTCGGGCACTGATTTTGGTACCCCGTGGGCCGAAAAGACCACCGGCAGATCGTCCGGCACCTCGTCCAGGCTGTCAACAAAGATCGCCCCGCGCTTTTGCAGCCCCTCGACGACAAATTTATTATGGACTATTTCATGGCGGACATAGACCGGCGTGCCGTATTTTTCCAGCGCCAGTTCGACGATTTGTATCGCCCGGTCAACCCCGGCACAAAAACCCCGGGGACTGGCAATATAGACATTTATTTTTTCAGTCATATGCTTATCTGTGGTTAAATTCCGCCACACAGGCAAGACACAGGACATAGGCATGGCCCGGATCATTCAGCTGGCTGAACAGGGACAGTTTTTCCATGATCCGTGCCGCGAGAATATTCTGCGGGCTGCGGGTCATGCCTGAAAGCATCCGGCCCGAAAGCATCTGACCAAGTTCCGGATGGCGTTCGGCTATATCGGAAATCAGTTTGATATCCCACGGAACCGGGTCTTCCCAATAGGCAACTTTATAATCCGCGAGGTTGGCCCGGGTGGCGGCGGATTTTACCGCATCGTCAAATGTGCCGAGCTTGTCCACCAGCCCGATCTTCTGCGCCTCTTTGCCGGACCATACCCGGCCCTGGGCAATATCATTCACCTGGTCCACCGTCATATGGCGGCCTTCCGCAACGACCGACAGGAAACGGTCATAGCCGTTTTCGATACTGCTCTGGATGATGGTTTTAACCTTTGCCGACAGCGGCTTGCCAAGGCCTGCGACCGACAGGTCCGTGGTGCCGACCCCGTCTGTGGTGATGCCAATCGCCGCCAGCGTCCCTTCAAGATTGGGAATCGCCCCGAAAATACCGATCGAGCCGGTGATGGTAGAGGGGGCGGCCCATATTTCGTCCGCACTGGCGGAAATCCAGTAACCGCCCGACGCCGCCAGCGACCCCATTGAGACCACAACCGGTTTGCCGGCTTTTTTGAGCAGCAGAACCTCCTGACGGATTACTTCCGAGGCAAAGGCACTGCCGCCCGGGCTGTCCACCCGGAGGACGACGGCCTTGACCCTGTTATTCAGCCGGGCCTCGCGCAGATGGCGCGAAACCGTGTCGCCCCCGGCAATGCCCTGCGGCTGCGGCCCATCCATAATGGTGCCGTTGGCATAGATGACGGCAACCATGTCTTTCTGAATGGGAATCCCTGCCGGATATGCCGCAAGATAGGCCCGGTAATCAATGGTCTTGCGGCCCAGCCCCGCGACGTTAACGCCAAGATTCCGGGCCAGAAGCTCGCGCCATTGCTCCCGGGTTTTCAGGCCGTCCACCAGCTTATACTGCATGGCGAGGGCGGCAAGGTCGCCCTTGACAGCGGTAATATCAGTATCCGCCCGGGTGAAGATATTCCCGAAACTGCCCTTGTCCAGCGCCCGGCCCTGTTCGACCGCCGTGCTATAATCCGCCCATAGATCGCCAAGCAGGGCGTGCATGGCCTCCTTTGCCGCCGGTGACATGTCACTGCGGATGAACGGCTCCATGGCGGATTTATATTTGCCGACCCGGAACAGTTGGACCTCAGCCTTGATCTTGTCGAGGAATCCCTTGTAGTAAGTCTGGTAGGAGCTGTAGCCATACAGCAGGACCGAACCATAGGGATTGAGATAGACCTCATCGGCATAAGAGGCGATCAGATAGCCATTCTGCATGAAATTATTGCCATAGATCAGAATTTTCTTGCCTGTGGCGCGGAAACGCGACATGGCGCTGCCGATATAATGCAATTTTGACGGCAACGCCCCGGTCAGGCCGTCAACATTCATCACCAGCAGGGAAATTCTGTCGTCTTTGGCTGCCAGATCAATCGAGCGGATGACATCGCGCAGGATGGTCTGGCGTTCCACCTTGTTGCCCGAAATTATCTGAATAAGGGATTTGTCATAGATTTTCTGTTCCTGGATACTCCCCTCCAGCGAGATGACCAGCGCGCCCTTTTGCGGCACGGTAACGCCCTTTTCCCGGAACAGGGAAACAATGATAAACAGCATCAGAAACAGGAATAATATGGTGCCGACCACGGACTGGAATTTCCGGAAATAGCTCCAGAATATCCCGAAAATATGTCCCAGTGCTGAAAATACTGTTTTTAAAATATCCATCTATCCAGACTTTCCCTGTAAGTTACCAATAGTGTAAATTGCTGATCCTGACTGCCCTGTTTATTGCAGATATTTTACCGGCAATCAATTGCTTATAACGTTGACTATTTATCCGTTCCGGCTATTATGGCGCCTTGCTGACCATTCCTGCGGGAGAGACCGGCCCGTCCGGCACCGAAGGAGCAACCGCCCCGGAAACTCTCAGGTACCCAGGACCGCAGGAAAAACAGCACTCTGGAAAGCGGATTTTTGCGGAAATCCCACCGACGGGGTAAGTTGTGGCGACACAATCAAATCTCTCAGGTATCCATGACAGAGGGGGCACCAATAGCGCGGGTTTCGTGCTGTGAGAGTGCCAGTTATGGAGAAATATATTGACTGTTGATCACCCCCCCCTTCTGAAAACCCCGCTTTTCGCCCTGCATGGGGAACTTGGCGGCAAGATGGTCCCCTTCGCGGGTTATCTGATGCCGGTCCAGTATCCGCTGGGGGTTCTTGGCGAACATAATCACACCCGGACATCCGCCGGGCTTTTTGACGTGTCTCATATGGGGCAGCTGGTAATCAGCGGGGCCGGGGCCGACCGCTGGCTCGAAAGCCTGCTGCCCGGCAATATCATTGGTCTCGGCATTGGTCATATCCGCTACAGCATGTTCACCAGTGAACAGGGTGGCATCCTCGACGATCTAATGATCACCAAACGGGATAATGACCTGTTTCTGGTGGTTAATGCCGCCTGCAAGACACAGGATATCGCCCATCTGCACGCTCACCTGCCCGCTGATGTCACCCTGACGGAACTGGATGAGCGCGCTCTTGTCGCCCTGCAGGGGCCAAAGGCCGCCGGGGTACTGACGCGCTTTGCTCCGGGGGTGGAAAATATGGATTTCATGACTTATGCCGAAATGCCGGTTTGCGGGGCAGACTGCTTTATCAGCCGGTCGGGCTATACCGGTGAGGATGGCTATGAAATTTCCATTCCACAGGACAAGGCCGAAAAGGTCTGCCGCACCCTGCTCGGGGAAGAGGAGGTCGCGGCCATCGGCCTTGGCGCCCGCGACAGCCTGCGCCTTGAAGCCGGATTATGTCTTTACGGCCATGATTTGACGACAGAGACAACCCCGGTTGAGGCCTCCCTGTTATGGGCGATCGGCAAGCGCCGCCGGGCTGAAGGCGGCTTTCCCGGCGACAGGATTATTCTCGACCAGATCAAGACAAAAAATTATCAAAAAAAGCGTGTCGGGATTCTGCCCGAAGGTCGCGCCCCGGCCCGGGAAGGCACGGGTATATTTGCCGCCGACGGTACTGAAATCGGCAGCGTGACCAGTGGCGGCTATGGCCCGACATTGGGCGGGCCGGTCGCCATGGGCTATGTAAAGCCGGAATTCGCCGCAATAGATACAGAGGTTTTCCTCTCCGTGCGTGGCAAACAGCTCCCCGCCCGGGTGGCAAAAATGCCATTTGTCCCCAACCATTATTATCGCAAGAAATCATAAGGAACGACGCAATGACAACCTATTATTCAGAAGAACATGAATGGATCACCATCGACGGCGAGACCGGCACCGTCGGCATCACCGACTATGCCCAGAAGGCTCTGGGCGATATTGTTTTTGTCGAAGTGCCGGAAATTGGCGCGGACTTTGCCAAAGGGGATGAAATTGCCGTGGTCGAATCGGTCAAGGCGGCCAGTGAAATCTATGCCCCGGTTGGCGGTACGGTGACGGCGGTCAATGAGGCGCTTGAAGAAGACCCGGCAATGGTCAACAGCCATGCGGAGAGTGACGGCTGGTTTTACAAGGTGAAAATTGCCGATGCCGGGGAGGTGTCAAATCTTATGGATGCGGACGGATATAAAGAATTTATTGCGGGGCTTGAATAATATGCGTTACCTACCCCATGGTCAGTCTGACCGCCGGGAAATGCTGGCCGTTGTCGGCGTGGATAATATTGATGACCTGTTCCGGGACGTGCCATCATCCGCCCTGCTGAAAACCCCGCCTGATCTGCCGGACCATATGACAGAAATGGCGGTGGAGCGGCGCTTTGCCGACTTTGCCAATAAAAATATTTCCGCCGGGTCCGGGCCGTTCTTCTGCGGCGCCGGGGCCTATCATCATCATGTCCCGGCGAGTGTTGATCATCTCATTCAGCGCGGCGAGTTCCTGACCGCCTATACCCCCTATCAGCCGGAAATTTCCCAGGGCACCCTGCAGACCCTGTTTGAATTTCAGACCCAGGTGGCGCAGATCACCGGTATGGAGGTCGCCAATGCCTCAATGTATGACGGCTCGACCGCCTGCGGTGAGGCGGTATTGATGGCCTGTCGGGCGACCCGGCGCAAAAAAACCATTCTCTCCGGCAGTCTTCATCCCCAGTACCGGGATGTGGTGGCGACCATGACCCGCTATAGCGGTAACAGCCTGCGGGATAATCCGGTTGGCATGTACCGGGTCGATGACCTGATCAACCAGATAGATGACGAGACCGCCTGTGTGGTGGTGCAAAATCCCGATTTCTTTGGCAATTTGCAGGATTTTACCCGGCTGGCCGAGGTGGCCCATGCAAAAAAAGCTCTGCTGATTGTCGTGGTGACCGAAATTATCTCGCTCGGCGCGGTGCGTTCCCCGGGGTCGATGGGGGCCGATATTGTCGTCGGTGAGGGTCAGAGCCTTGGCAACGGCCTGTGTTTTGGCGGGCCTTATGTCGGGCTGCTGGCGACCCGTCAGAAATTTGTCCGGACCATTCCGGGCCGTCTGTGCGGGCAGACGGTGGATGCGGAGGGCAGACGCGGCTATGTGCTGACCCTCTCCACCCGTGAACAGCATATCCGCCGGGAAAAGGCGACCAGCAATATCTGTACCAATGCCGGATTATGTGCGCTGGCCTTCAGTATTCATCTGACCCTGCTTGGTGAAAAAGGCTTGCGCCATCTGGCCCGGCTTAATCATGCCAAGGCGGTGAGGCTTGCCGACAGGCTCGATGCCATCGAGGGGGTCGAGGTCATAAATGACAGTTTCTTCAATGAATTTACCGTCAGCCTGCCAATTGATGCGGCGGAGGCGGTTGAACGGCTGGCCGTGCAGGGCATATTGGCCGGGGTGCCGTTATCCAGGCTTTATCCCGGTGATGCGGCTCTTGAAAACCACCTGCTGATTGCGGTGACGGAAACCGTGACGGAGGAAGATATGGACTGTCTGGTTACGGCCCTGAAGGAGGTGGTAAAATGACACAACATATTTTCACCACCCATAGTGGTAATCGCGGGCTGGACCAGCAGGAATTGCTGATCTATGAAATTGGCGATGTGAATAGCTGCGGGGTTGATCTGGAGGAGGTCGGGGAGTTTGCCGATCGTCTTGGCGGCATCACCCGTGATAATGAAATTGGCCTTGCGGGACTGTCGGAACCCGAAGCGATGCGCCATTATACCCGGCTCAGCCGCAAAAACTATGCCATTGATATGGGGCTATATCCACTTGGCTCCTGCACGATGAAGCATAATCCGCGACTTAATGAAAAACTGGTGCGGCTGCCCGGCCTTGGTGATATTCATCCGCTGCAACCCATATCCACCGTGCAGGGCGCGCTGGAATTGATGGACAGTCTCGCCCACTGGCTCAAGATATTGACCGGTATGCCCGCCGTGGCCCTGTCGCCGAAGGCCGGCGCCCACGGCGAATTATGCGGTCTGATGACCATCCGCGCCGCACTCGACAAGCGCGGTGAGGACCGCTCGATTATTCTCGCCCCGGAATCCGCCCATGGCACCAATCCGGCCTCTGCCGCCCTGTGTGGTTACAGGGTAAAAGCCATTCCGGCGACGGCGGATGGCCGGGTTGACCTTGCGGCAATGAAGGAGGCCATTGGTCCCGATGTGGCGGCGGTGATGGTGACCAACCCCAATACCTGCGGATTATTCGAGCGCGATATTATTGAAATCGCCGAGGCCATTCACGGGGCAGGCGGTTATTTCTATTGCGACGGGGCCAATTTCAACGCCATTGTCGGCAAGGTGCGCCCCGGCGACCTCGGCGTTGATGCGATGCATATCAATCTGCACAAGACATTTTCAACCCCCCACGGTGGCGGCGGTCCGGGGGCCGGGCCGGTGGTGCTGTCAGACGCCCTCGCCCCCTTTGCCCCGGTGCCCTATATTATTCATGGCGATGACGGGTTTGAGCTTGTCGAACATGTGGACGGCTCGGACAGCTTTGGCCGGATGACCGCCTTTCACGGCCAGATGGGCATGACTATCCGTGCGCTCGGCTTTATGATGTCCCACGGGGCCGATGGTCTGGCCCGGGTGGCCGAGGACAGCGTGCTGAATGCCAATTATATCATGGCCTCTCTTGAGGATGTCATGACGGCAAGCTTTGACGGCCCCTGCATGCATGAATGCCTGTTTGATGACCGTTTTCTCGCCGGGACCGGGGTCACCACCCTTGACTTTTCCAAGGCGATGATTGACGAGGGCTATCACCCGATGACCATGTATTTCCCGCTGGTGGTTCACGGCGCCATGCTGATAGAGCCGACCGAAAGCGAAAGCAAACAGTCGCTCGACCGCTTTATCGGCAGCTTGCGTCATCTGGTGGCCGAGGCAAAAGCGGGCAATAGCGCCCTGTTCAGTGACGCCCCGTATCTCGCCCCGTTAAAAAGGCTTGATGAGACTATGGCGGCGCGCAAACCTGTGCTACGCTGGAGGAAAGCCGAACAGGGCAAAAGTTGAATTGGGAGAGTGAGTATGAACAGGTTTTTGCGGATTACCGGGGCAACATTATTCTTTGCCCTGATCATCTTTGGCGTCTTTGTTGCGTTCAACCATGAAAAGGCGGCGCGGCTCTATGCCACCATGACCCTGTTCGACAAGGACAAGGTCGTCCATAATTTCTCCCATATGGACGAGATGTTTCTGACCAAACCAGTCCGGCGTTCCGGCCCGGTATTCAAATTTGGCCATGCCCCGGCAGCCCTGCCCGAAAGTTTTCCCTACAAGGGCCAGACCATTGATACCGGCGAATTTCTTGCCCGGCGGGCAACCACGGCCCTTCTGGTGGTCAAGGATGATAATATTGCCTTTGAAAAATATTATCTCGGCACCGGGGAAAATGACCTGCGTATTTCATGGTCAATGGCCAAATCCTTTACCGTTGCCCTGTTTGGCATTTATGTGGAACGCGGCCTGATTGATATTGACGCCCCGGTGGAAAAATATCTGCCGGAGATGAAAGGTTCCGGCTATGAAGGGGTTCCGGTCCGGGCAGTGCTGGCCATGTCGTCAGGGGTGAAGTGGAACGAGGATTACGGGGATTTCTATTCCGATATTAACCGCATGGGCCGTATATTGGCGGTTGGCGGGTCGCTGGATGAATTTACCACGACCCTGACCCGGGAAAAGCCGCCGGGACAGGAATTTCATTATGTCTCCATGGATACCCATGTCTTGGCCATGATTGTCCGCCGGGTCACCGGAAAAAGCCTGATCGAGCTGGCGGAACAGCATATCTGGTCGAATATCGGTATGGAAAGTGACGCCGAATGGATCACTGATTCCACCGGTACGGCCTTTGCCCTTGGCGGCCTGAACATGCGGACCCGCGATTATGCCCGTTTTGGCCGGCTGTATCTGAAGGGCGGCAACTGGAATGGCAAACAGATTATTCCCGAAGCATGGGTCAAACTATCCACAACGCCGTCTTATGCCCATAACAAACCGGGGCCGGATAAATTCGGCTACGGTTTTCAGTGGTGGATTGCGCCCGACGCCCGGCCCGGGGAATTTCTTGCAGTCGGTGTTTATGGCCAGTTTATCTATATCAACCAGCCGGAACATATTGTCATTGTCAAGAATTCCGCCGACCTGAATTTTATGGACAAGATCGGTTCAAAATTCGAATCAATCAGCTTTTTCCGCGCCATTACGGACAGGCTGCATTAGCTTCCGGCTTCTACTTCCCGGGTAATATCCTCAATACGTTTGAGGGCGGTGGCAAGGGTTTTTTCCAGTTCCACGGGGGTGCCATTCCGGCCCTCGTCCAGCTCGTCAGCCAGCGACAGGGCGGTCATCAGCAGCAGGCGAAAGTCGGAAACCGCCCCCATGGCCCCGGCGATTTTTGTTGCCCGCGCCTCAACATAATCGGCCAGTTTCAGCAGCCTCTCCTCTTCCCCGTCCTGACAGGCGAGGTGATAATGCTGATTATTGAAGTTTACAATGACATTGGCCATATGGTTGTCCGATACTGTTTAATGCAGGCTCTGGCTTGTTTTAATGCAGGCTCTGCTTATTTTAATGCAGGCTCTGCCGGGCGATAAGCTGGTCAATATCCTGCAGGGTTGCCGCGAGATCTTTTTCCGCCGACTGATTGATATCTTCCAGCCGCTGATATTTTTCTGCGAGAAGTTCATAGCTGGCTTTCAGGGCGAGGCAATGTTTTTTCATATCCGCGACATCCCGGGCCATCTGGCGGTTTTCGCTTTCAAGCCGGGCGATATAGCCGGCCTGTTCGCCGGACGGTACCGCATCCCGCACCTGCCGGCCCAGTATTGCCCGTTCCAGACGGGTCAATGCCTCATCCATAGTAGCCGTGATCTGTTCCCTGTTCTGTATTTTCTGGTCAGGAATTTTCCGGTTTTTCGCCATACTGTGGTCCCTGTTGATATCTACCTGCTCTTCATTGGCTGATTGTCGCAAAAAAAACACCAAAATTGAAGCCAAAAAACCAAAAACAATTCACGAGTGTCAGATTCCGCATAAAATCCTACAAGCAGGTTGACGTATGGCTTGCAAAAGTTCATTCTGCCGCCGTAAAATATTCTCTATTCATCAATTTATTTATGTAGCTGGCAGGAACATTATGACAATTTCACAATCTGAAATGGCCAATGCGATCCGTGCGCTGTCGATGGACGCGGTGCAAAAGGCAAATTCGGGCCATCCCGGCATGCCGATGGGCATGGCCGATGTGGCAACGGTGCTGTTTACCAGACATCTGAAATATGATCCGTCATGGCCCGACTGGCCCGACCGGGACCGGTTTATCCTGTCTGCCGGGCATGGCTCGATGCTGCTTTATTCCCTGTTGTATCTTACAGGCTACGCAGGGCCGACCCTTGATGACATCAAAAATTTCCGCCAGCTGGGCCACCCCTGCGCCGGTCATCCGGAATATGGCGAGCTGCCGGGAATTGAAATGACCACCGGGCCGCTCGGGCAGGGGCTGGCCTCCTCGGTCGGATTTGCGCTGGCCGAACGGCTGTCCCATGCGCGGATGGGCGATATTATTGACCATCACACCTATGTCATGTGCGGCGATGGCTGCCTGATGGAGGGCATCAGCCATGAAGCGATCTCGCTCGCCGGGCATCTGGGTCTCGGCAAGCTGATTGTCCTGTGGGATGATAACGGTATCTGTATTGACGGCAGCACCAGCGCCACCCTGTCCGATGACCAGATTGCCCGCTTTGCCGCGAGCCGATGGCACACCCAGGCGATCAATGGCCATGATGCGGAGGAAATAGACGCTGCAATTGCCGCCGCGAAACTGGATAACCGCCCGTCGCTGATTGCCTGCCGGACCACCATCGGTTACGGTGCGCCGCATAAACAGGGCACGTCGGCTGTTCATGGTGCGCCGCTCGGGCCGGATGAAATCGCTGCGGCGCGGAAATTCCTTGACTGGCCCCATGCGCCCTTTGATATTCCGGCGGATATTCTTGAATGCTGGCGCCGGGCGGGCAGGGTTTCCCGCAAGGCGGCACAGCAGTGGAAAGCAGATTTTGCCCGGCTGGATGAAAATATCAGGGCGGATTACAGCCGCCGCCTGAACAGGCAGCTGCCCGCAGAACTTGACGCGGCGCTGGAGGCCTATAAAAAGGATCTGGCGGAAAATCCCAAAAAGGTCGCGACCCGCAAGGCGTCCGAGATGGCGCTGACCTTGCTTAATCCGATTGTCCGGGAAACCATTGGCGGTTCTGCCGACCTTACCGGATCGAACAACACCAAAACCCCGGATCAGGCCCCGGTCACGGCGGATGATTATTCGGGGCGTTATCTTTATTACGGGGTGCGTGAATTCGGTATGGCGGCGGTGATGAACGGTCTGGCGCTGCACGGCGAATATATCCCTTACGGCGGCACCTTTATGGTGTTTACCGACTATTGCCGTTCGGCGATTCGCCTAAGCGCCCTGATGGGGCAGCGGGTGATTTATGTCATGACCCATGACAGTATCGGCCTTGGTGAAGACGGGCCGACCCATCAGCCGGTGGAACATCTGATGAGCCTGCGGGCGATGCCGAATGTCGCGCTTTACCGCCCGGCAGATGCGGTGGAAACGGCGGAAAGCTGGCTCTGCGCCCTGCAGGATAGCGGACGGCCAAGCATTCTCGCCCTGACCCGTCAGGCGCTGGAACCGGTCCGGTTGACCCACAGCCGTGAAAATCTGGTGGCAAGAGGCGGCTATGAATTGCGCGCCGCCGAAGGGGAGGCAAAAGTCACCATCATCGCCACAGGATCAGAGGTTGAAATTGCCGTCTCGGCCCGTGAAATATTGCAGTCGGACGGGATTGGCACCCGGGTTGTGTCCATGCCGTCAACCGACGTTTTTGATCAGCAGCCGGAAGAATACCGGACTGAAATACTCGGGTCAGCGGCAATAAATGTCGCGGTTGAAGCCGGGATAAAATTTGGCTGGGAGCGTTATGTCGGGCGGGATGGTATCATTATCGGCATGGAAACTTTTGGCGCCTCGGCCCCGGCGAAGGATTTGTATGAGTATTTTGGAATCACGGCAGAGGCCATAGTCCTTGCCGTAAAGAACAAACTTTAATTCAAGGAAACGGAGACTGAATTTATGACTATACGTGTTGCAATCAATGGTTTTGGCCGCATTGGCCGTCTGGCTCTGCGGTCAATTTACGAATCAGGCCGCGAAGATATAGAAATCGTCGGGATCAATGATCTCGGCGCGGTTGACATGAATGCCTATCTGCTGAAACGGGATTCGGTTCACGGCAAATTCCCGTTTGAGGTTACGGTTGACGGCGATATGATCAATATTGGCCGGGGACCGATCAGGGTGACGGCGCAACGCAATCCGGCGGACCTGCCATGGGCTGACCTCGGGGTTGATATTGTCTATGAATGTACCGGGTTTTTTGCCGACAGGGAAAAGGCCTCGGCCCATCTTGCCGCAGGCGCAAGAAAAGTGCTGATTTCCGCCCCGGCATCCGGCGTGGACAATACCGTGGTTTACGGGGTCAATCATGATACGCTGACTGCTGATCATCTGGTGGTATCAAACGCGTCCTGCACGACAAACTGTCTGGCCCCGGTGGCCCAGGTGCTTGATCAGGCGGTTGGCATTGAAAAGGGCATTATGACCACGGTCCATGCCTATACCGGTGATCAGCGGGTGCTGGATACCCTGCATAAGGACCCGCGCCGCGCCCGCGCCTGTGGCCTTAGCATGATTCCGACCTCAACCGGGGCGGCGCGTGCGGTTGGGCTGGTGCTGCCGGAACTCGCCGGCAAGCTTGACGGGACCTCTGTCCGGGTGCCGACGCCAAATGTGTCGATGATTGACCTGACTTTTGTCGCCAAAAAATCAACCACGGTTGAGGAAATCAATCAGGCAATGGCGGAGGCGGCAAATGGTCGGCTGAAAAATATTCTGGCCTATGTCACCGAACCGACCGTGTCGATCGATTTTAACCATGATCCCCATAGTTCGAGTTTTGATGCGACCCAGACATCGGTGCTGGACGGTAATCTGGTCCGGGTATTGAGCTGGTATGACAATGAATGGGGCTTTTCCAGCCGCATGTCGGATACTGCCGCTGTGATGGCCGGTCTGTAACCTATGGTGAAATACAGAAATATCGACGATCTGGGCGCGCTTCGTGGCAAGCGCGTTCTGGTCCGGGCCGACCTCAATGTCCCGATGAAAGACGGGATGGTCAGCGATGACACGCGAATCCGCGCCGTCGTCCCGACCATTCTTCTTTTGCTGGACCGGGGGGCAAAGGTCATTGTCATGTCCCATTTTGGTCGTCCCAAAGGCCATGTGGTTGCTGAAATGTCGCTGGAGCCGCTGGCCCAGCCCTTGTCCAATGCCCTGAAGAGGCCGGTGGTTTTTGTCAATGACTGCATCGGTGATGTGGTGGGGGAAACCCGGGACGCCATGGAAGATGAGGCGGTTCTCCTGCTGGAAAATGTCCGTTTTCATGCCGGTGAGGAAACAAATGACGCGGCATTTGCCGCCGCCCTCGCCGAGGGTGCCGACTGTTATGTCAATGAGGCCTTCTCCTGTTCGCACCGCGCCCATGCCTCGACCGAGGGGATCGCCCATATTCTGCCGTCCGCAGCCGGACTGGCGCTCGAAGCCGAACTGACGGCGCTGGAAAAGGCGCTGGGTAATCCGCAACGCCCGCTTTGTGCCGTGGTCGGCGGGGCCAAGGTGTCGAGCAAGCTTGATGTGCTGACCAACCTTGTGGAAAAGGTTGATCATCTGATCATTGGCGGCGGCATGGCCAATACTTTCCTTGCCGCGCAGGGAATTGATGTCGGCGCGTCGCTGTGTGAGCATGATCTTGCCAATACCGCGCGTGCCATTCTGGCAAAGGCGGAAGACCGGAATTGCAGCATTCATCTGCCGACAGATATTGTGGTGGCACAGGAATTTAAAGCCGGGGCGGCAAACCGCACCATAGCCGTTGATGAGGTGGCGTCAGATGACATGATTCTTGATGTTGGACCGGCAACCGTGGCGCGGCTTGGCGTTATGCTGGAAGGCTGCCGGACCCTGATCTGGAACGGGCCGATGGGGGCGTTCGAGATTGCCCCCTTTGACGCGGCAACGGTCGCCCTTGCCAAGGCGGCGGGGGCGTTGACTGAAAGCGGTTCTCTGACCTCGGTTGCCGGGGGCGGCGATACGGTCGCGGCCCTCAACCACGCCGGAGTGGCGGGGCAGTTCTCGCATATTTCAACCGCTGGCGGGGCCTTCCTCGAATGGATGGAAGGCAAGGAATTGCCCGGCGTCAAGGTGCTGGAAAAATAGCATGGCCGATACGCAGCTCTATCTGATCACCCCGCCCGCCTTTGCGCCGGATGAGTTTGCCGGACAGCTTGCGGCGGCGCTTGATGGCGGGCCGGTGGCCAGTGTGCAGCTGCGCCTGAAAGAGGCGTCTGATGCGGATATTATTGCCGCCGCCCGGATTCTGATGCCGATATGTCATGGGCGCGACGTGGCCTTTATCCTCAATGACCGGGCTGATCTTGCCCGTGATGTCGGGGCGGACGGGGTGCATGTCGGGCAGGATGACATGACCTGTGCCGAGGCCCGCAACATTGTCGGGGACGATGCCATCGTCGGGGTGACCTGCCATAACAGCCGCCACCTGTCGATGATTGCCGCCGAACAGGGGGCGGACTATGTTGCCTTTGGCGCCTTTTTCCCGACCAGGACAAAGACAGAAACCACGGCGGCGGATATCAGCCTGCTGTCCTGGTGGGCGGAGCTGTTCGAGGCCCCCTGCGTTGCCATCGGCGGCATCACCGTGGATAATGCCCGCCCGCTGATCGGGGCCGGAGCAGATTTCCTTGCGGTATGCGAGGGTATCTGGAATCACGCAGAGGGTCCGAAAGCCGCCGTACAGCAATTTAACGGCCTGTTCAATGGCTGATATTACCATTACAAAAGTCACTTCAGCGCAGGATATGGAGAAATGTTTTCATATCCGCACCAAGGTTTTTATCGATGAACAGAAAGTCCCCATCGAAGAGGAAATGGACGGGCTTGACGGGGAGGCAGAGCATTATCTGCTGTTTGTGGACGGTGTGGCCTGTGGTACGGCGCGGGTGCGTCTTCTGGAGAAAGTCGCAAAAATCGAGCGGGTTGCGGTGTTGAAAAGCTTTCGGGGCAAGGATGCCGGAGTGCGGCTGATGCGCTATATTATGGATGACATTGGTAAAAAACCCGACGTTGAAACCCTGAAACTCGGCGCACAGATTCAGGTGGTCGGCTTCTATAAAAAGCTCGGCTTTCACTGTTACGGCGAAGAATTTCTTGATGCCGGTATCCGTCACAGATGGATGGAACGGGACAGCTGATTACGTCAGATCTTTATCTGACCCGCCCATTTTTCGGCGAGGTCGCCAACGACGGGCAGTTTATACCGCTTCCCCTGAAAGCCCTTGACCATCAGCAATATCCACAATATCAGCGCAATAACCCCGAGCAACGGGATCAGCGGAATGCCGATAATGCTGATTGACAGGACGATATTCAGGATATTGAATCCGCCAAAAACAATGATTGACTGCATGGCGTGAAACCGCACGTCCTGACTTTCCTTTTCTATCAGCAAAAGGATCAGTCCCGACAGCCAGCCAAACACATAGCATAGCCCCGAGGCAATATTTTCTTCAAGTCCTGTAGATGTTTTGCTCATATCCTCGCCCGTGTTTCTGATTTCGGTTAATTCTGTTATACAGTAAGTCCAGATAAATTTCCAGCAGGACCGGATGAGCCGTAATTTACCGATATTATACAGTTTCCGCCGATGCCCCTATGCCATGCGGGCGCGGCTGGCCCTCGCCTGTGCCGGCATTCGTTATGAGCTGCGCGAGATATTGCTGCGCGACAAACCGCCCGAAATGCTGGCCCTGTCGCAGAAGGGCACGGTGCCGGTGCTTTTGTTGCCGGACGGGCGGGTCATTGACGAAAGCTATGACATCATGAAATGGGCGATTGGGCAAAATGATCCGGACGGCTGGAAAAAACATATTGCCCGGGCCGACAGTCTGGTGGCGGAAAATGACGGGCCTTTCAAGGCGGCGCTCGACCGCTATAAATATGCCTCGCGCTTTCCCGAATATCCGCCGGAGGTTTATCGCGACAGGGGGCTTTTCTTTCTGGAAAAACTTGACCGGATGCTTGACATATCGCCTTTCCTTTTCGGGCCGCGTCAGACGATTGTCGATATTGCTGTTTTCCCCTTCATCCGGCAATTCGCCCATGTGGATATATCGGGCTTCAGACGATTGTCCTGTCCCCGTCTGTGCCGGTGGTTTGACTATCATCAGGACAGTACGCTTTTCCGGAAAATCATGGCAAAATACCCCCCGTGGCATAGCGGGAATGAGCCAATATATTTTTCCTGATATGTATCAAGGAGTCCATTCATCGCTTGGCGCATCCTGCAAATAGTGATAGACTATTTGCAGGAACGGAGAAATATATATGGACGCTTTAAGTCAGGATAAAGTCGAATTTATAATTTCGATGGCCCGGGAAGTGGGGGAAGCCTCCCTCGCCATCATAGGGGAGGAACTGGCCGATGGCAGTGAACCTCTGCAATATTCCGAACTGTCCCTGGCAGAACAGGCCGATAATTCCGGCAGTGAAAATTTTGAGGGTGATTCGGCCTATCAGGAACTGAAATCCGTTATAGAGGGGATGAATGAGGAAGAACGGGCCGAGCTTGTCGCCCTGATGTGGCTGGGCCGGGGGACCTACAGCAGGGCAGAATGGAAAAATGCCGTTGCCGAGGCCAGGGATGCCGGAAATGACCATACGGTGGAATATATGGTCCGTGTCCCGCTGCTGCCGGATTTCCTGACCGAAGGGCTGGCAATGATGACAGATGAGTAAGGCGCAGCCCCCGCGCTTTATGTCTTCTTCACGATCAGCACAGTGGCATCAACATCAATAACCTTTACCTTCTCGCCGGTGCGGGCGTCAAAATCCCCGGTAACATTCCAGGTGCCGTCGCCGATGCGGACCCGGCCCTTGCCATTCTCCATATCCCGGGCCAGGGTAAAGGTCTGGCCGATATATTGCCGTCCCCGCTGATTAAGGGTGGTATCGTCACTTGCAATGGGATGGCGTTTGAGGAACCCGCGCCCGATGACCACACTGATGATGCTTAAAATGGCAAAGGTTATGAACTGGACTTCCCAGCTGATCGTTGGCAGAAAGAATATAACCCCGCCCATGATCGCGCTGGCAATCGCCATCCACATAAAGACGACCCCCGGAATTGCCATTTCCAGCCCGAGAAGAACAAGGGCGGTGACCAGCCATGTCCAGTGATTCAAGGGTATTATATCGAGAAAATCCATTGTCCGTCTCCTGTATCACCGCCCGGATTGCGGGACTGACCCGCCGGGCATTTTCGGGGCCGCACTGATATTTTTCAGCATGTCGGTCATGCCGCCGAGGGCGCCGATTACGCCGCTGGCTTCCAATGGCATGAAAACCAGTTTTTCGTTCGACGAGCTGGCGAACTGGCCAAGGGTTTCGACATATTTCTGGGCAATAAAATAATTGATCGCCTGGGGGTCGCCATGGGCTATGGCTTCGGAGACCATTTTGGTTGCCTTGGCCTCGGCCTCGGCCTCGCGTTCCCGGGCCTCGGCATCGCGGAAGGCAGCCTCGCGCCGGCCCTCGGCTTCGAGGATAGCGCCCTGTTTTTCGCCTTCAGCCCGCAGGATTTCGGCCTGACGGAAGCCTTCGGCATCGAGAATATTGGCGCGTTTTTCCCGCTCGGCCTTCATCTGGCGCGCCATGGCATCGACAATATCCCGGGGAGGTTCGATATCCTTGATTTCAATCCGGGTAATCTTGATCCCCCAGGGCTGGGTCGCGTCATCAACCACATCGAGCAGACGGCCATTGATACTGTCGCGCTGGGACAGAAGGGAATCAAGGTCCATCGCCCCCATCACGGTCCTGAGGTTGGTCATGGTAAGGTTGAGAATCGCCAATATCATGTCATTGACCTCGTAAGTGGCCTTGGCCGCATCCATGACCTGAAAGAACACCACCCCGTCGGCGCGCACCATGGCGTTGTCTTTGGTGATCACTTCCTGTGACGGGATGTCCAGCACCCGTTCCATCATGCTGACTTTCGAGCCGATACGGTCAAAGAAAGGAATGATCAGGTGAAAGCCGGGCTGGAGGGTTTTGGTATAGCGGCCAAAGCGCTGTACCGTGTAATTATACCCCTGACGTACGGTCTGTACGCCCATGAGAATGATGACAATGCCAATGACCAGAAAGGCAATCCCGAATGTACCGAATGATGTCATAACCTGTTCCCTTGGTTAAAAATGAATGAGTGAACAGGACTGTAGCCCAACTTGTCGGTGATGGGAAGTGGACAGTGATGATGATAATCCACCATGGCAGTAATATCGGGGGAAAATCAGGCGGTTCCGGCCATGTCGCTATCAATTGGGGAGAGGGAATATTGACAAGGAACCGTAACCGCCTGAAGGCTGTAGAATCTCTCTCAGGTCACTATCTTCCATGTCCCGTCCGGCTGGCGGCAGGCCCTGCCATAGCCATTCTCGGTCTTGCCACCAACGGTGATGGTCTGCTGGAATTCCCGGCAATAGCGGCCATTTTTATTCTGATAGGCCGGGCTGGGGCGAAAGCTGCCGGAGTTGCCGCTATCCGGATTATACCAGGTGGATGTCTGGCCGGACGGATATGTTTCGAGCGCGACCTGACGGTTGCGGCGCAGGGCCTGCCGGTCGGCCCGGTCAAGGGAACGGCCAATGCTGCTGCCGATGGCGGCCCCGGCCAGGGTTCCGCCGGCAATGGCGATGACCTTGCCGGTGCCGTGGCCACCTATGGCATCGCCGACAGCGGCACCGCCAATGGCGCCAAGTATGGTTCCAAACCCTTCCTTTGATCCCGGCTCGCAGGCACTGACCATCAGGGAAATTATCAGGGCAACTATTACTGTAAATGCTGTTTTAATCATCTCACAACCTGTTTGTCTGTTATGAGAAAAGACTATCACAGGCATTCTGAACCGGTCATGAACAGGATTCAGCGGGCCGCAGCCGGCAGGATCAGGCGGGCCAGAAGCCCGTGGGGAGGATGATCCAGCAGCGTAATATTGCCGCCATATAATCCCGACAGATCCTTGACAATTGACAGGCCGAGGCCGGTGCCGGGAATGTCCTCATCAAGCCGTTCACCGCGTGTGAAAACTGACTCCCGCACCTGTTTTTTTATCCCCGGGCCATCATCTGCGACCTCGATAATGATCCGGTTGCCGTCTTCCCGGCAGGAGACCGTTACCGTGTTTTCCGCCCATTTGGCGGCATTTTCGATTAGATTGCCGACCATTTCCTCAAGGTCCTGCCGTTCTCCGCGAAAAAACAGCGGGTCACGGGCAGGGAGTATGGAAAATTGCCGGTCTGTATGAATTCGCGCCAGCGCCCGGCATATATCCGCCACTACGGGCCTGACCTCAGTCCGGCTGGCGATGGTCTTTATACTGGCCGCGACCCGGGCGCGGCGCAGATAATGATCAAGCTGTCGGCGCATTAAGTCCGACTGTTTCTGCACCACTTTTGACAATTGCCCGGGATGGAGGGCTGATTCATTGATGATCACCGCCAGCGGGGTTTTCAGGGCATGGGCCAGATTGCCGACCTGGGTTCGCGAGCGGTCAATGATCTGGTTGTTATGATCAAGCAGGGCATTCATTTCATCGGCCAGCGGCTGAATTTCCGACGGAAAATCCTCCGGCAGGTGATCGGCCCTGCCGGTGCGAATACGGCTCAGGGACCGGCGGATATTCCTCAGGGGTTTCAGCCCGAGATAGACCTGGAGAAAGGCCGAGGCAATCAGTCCGAATCCCAGTGCCCCCAGAGAATAGATCAGAATATTGTCAAACCGGTCAAGTTGCGTTTTGATTTCCGTCTGGTCGATGGCGACACTGAAGCGGAATATGGCCGGATTGCCGGGAAAGCTGATGTCTTTTTGCGCCATTCTGAGTTTCTGGCCCTCGGGGCCTTCCACCATGGAAAAACGAATCCGGGGGGCCGGGATGGCAAAATCTGTTTTCAGGCTTTGATCCCACAGAGAGCGCGAACGGAATGGCTCCTGTTTTTTGCCCGAGACCTGCCAGTACCAGCCGGAATAGGGCTGCTCAAACCGGGAATCCGCCATCATGCGATAGAAGCTGATCTGGCCGTTATCATCAATATTGCTGATGCCGATCAGATTTTCCAGCAACGCGGTCAGTCGTTTATCGAAATTATCGGTAATGGTCTCCTTGAAAGTCAGGGACAGCAGATAACCGCCGAGCATCAGGGCAAATAATGTCCAGACGGCGGAAAAGGACATCAGCCGGAACCATAATGGCCGGTTTATTTTGCGGCGTTGGCCCACTTTATTCCTGCGCATTGGCAAGCTGGTATCCCAGTCCCCGGATGGTATTGATAATCGGCACGCCGAGCTTTTTTCTGATCCGGGTGACAAAAACCTCGATCGTATTGGAATCGCGGTCAAAATCCTGATCATAAAGATGTTCTGTCAATTCTGTTCGTGAAATAATCTTTTCCGGATGATGCATCATATAGGCCAGCAATTTATATTCCTGGGCGGTCAGGCGAACCGGCATGCCGTCCACGGTCACCTTGCTGCTGTTGGTATTGAGGGTTACGACGCCGCAGACAAGCTCGGGCGAGGCCTGACCCGCCGCCCGGCGAATCAGCGCCCGGACCCGGGCCAGGACCTCCTCGATCTTGAAGGGCTTGGTGACGTAATCATCGGCCCCGGCGTCAAGGCCCGCGACCTTTTCCGACCAGCCGTCACGCGCGGTCAGGATAAGGACAGGGGTTGATATCCCGGCCTTGCGCCATTTGCCCAGGACGGAAATACCGTCGATAACCGGCAGGCCGAGATCAAGCACAATGGCGTCATAACTTTCTGTTTCGCCCAGAAAATGACCATCCTCGCCGTCAAAGGAGGTATCAACCACATAACCGTCATTTTCCAGTACATGCTTCATCTGCCGTGACAGATCAGGATCATCTTCGATCAGCAGCAACCGCATCAGTTATTTCCTCTCACACTCATAATCCGGGCATTGGCCGCATTTACCCTGAGCAGCAGCAGGCGGCCATCTTTACGCAGAAGTTTAACCGCATAGATATAGGGCCGGTTGTCGCCCCGGGGGTCGAGCAGCCTGACATCGACTATTTTGCCCGGGAAACTTTGCCGGATCCGTCCGCGAATAACTGACAGGGAAACAATGCGCCCGGATTTCAGGGCCTGGCGGGCGGTGTTATGACGAAATTTTTTCCTGAGGAATTTTTCACGACGGTCCCGGGGGCGGATAATATGGTCTTTTTTATATCGCGGGGATTTCTGATAGGCATGTTGCGCCCGCTGGGCATATATCTTGCCTCGTGCATAGCTGTCGGTTGCCGCCACCATCCCCGCGAGGAACAGCGCCAGAAGCCCCCCCATAAGTCCAAAGACAATGAATCTGCACCTTCCAGTCATAATATCGTCACTATATCCCATTTCTGCTGAATAGGGGATGAATAGCCGTTATTTATCCCCGACCCCGAGTCTCTCCTGCAGGGCGCTGTTGGTTGTGGTATATCCTGCGGTTATTTTCCGGTCAGGATAAGCATATTTAAAGGCCGCCCGGGCCATAACGGCGGCCTCGTAAAAGCCGGTCAGGATCAGTTTTATCTTGCCGGGATAGGTACAGACATCGCCAATGGCATAAATGCCCCTTTGGGTTGTCTCAAAGCTTGAGGGATTGACCTCGACATGTTTTCTGTCAAGATTGAGGCCCCATTCGGCAATCGGGCCGAGCTTGACCTTCAGCCCCATGAAGGGCAGCAGATAATCGCAGTCAACCGTCTTTATCTCATCCTCCAGCGTGGTGACGGTAACCTGTGAAAGCTGCCCGTCATCACCGGAAAGATCGGTGACATTGCCATATATCACGTCAAGTTTGCCACCCTCGGCCATGTCATGCAGGCGCTGTGCAGAATCCTGGCTTCCACGAAACTCCCGCCGCCGGTGGACCAGCGTCACCCGTTTGGCCAGCGGGGCCAGGGTGGTTGCCCAGTCAAGGGCCGAATCGCCGCCACCGACAATGACCAGCCGTTTGCCGCGATATTTCTCCATTTTGTAAACCGCATAATCAATCGACTTCTGTTCAAATTCGGCCCGTTTTGCATAGGGAGGTTTTTTGGGGACAAAGCTGCCGGCCCCGACGGCCACCACGATGATCGGTGCCTCAAGGACCACGCCGCGTGTGGTCGTCACCCGCCAGTTGCCATTGTCTGCTTTTTCCAGTATTTCGGCCTGC
>JALUWZ010000011.1 GCA_027019205.1 Emcibacter sp. | reverse complement strand
GACAGCGGTGATTCCCCTTCCCCCTCTTCTTGTCATTCCCGTGCAGGCGGAAATCCATCTGTCCGCTTCTGTGTGGTTGCAACATGGATCCCCGGGTCAAGCCCGGGGATGACGAAAGGGGACCGGAATGACGGGGCGGGCTATTTTTCCATCCCCTCAATTTCTTCCTGCATCGCCAGCCATTCCTCCTCGAATTCTTCCAGATCAAGGGTCATGTCGAGTTTTTCGGCGGTGAATTTTTTCAGGGCGGCGGCGGCTTTAGGGTCGCTGTGGATATAGAGTTTCGGGTTTTTCAGGGCGCGGTCATATTTGGCGATCTCGGCAGTCAGGCCTTTGATCTTCTTCTCAAGCTTTTCCGACTGTCTTTTCAGCCGGGCAAGCTCCGGATTTTCGCTTCGGATTTTCTCCCGCGCAGCGGGTTTTTTATTCTTCCGGCGGCTGGTGGCCCGGGCCTGCAGGATCAGCTTGCGGTAATCCTCCATATCGCCGTCATAGGGGGTGACGGTGCCGTCATGGACGAGCCACAGGCGGTCGGCGCAGGCCTCGATCAGATGGCGGTCATGGCTGATCATGATCACCGCCCCCTCATAGCCATTGATTGCATGGATCAGCGCCTCGCGGCTTTCGACATCCAGATGGTTGGTCGGCTCGTCCAGTATCAGGATATGCGGCGCATCAAGGCTCATCAGCGCGAACAGCAGCCGCGCCTTCTCGCCGCCGGACAGGTCGGCAACCCGGGTCATCGCCTTGTCGGCCCCGAAACTGAATGATCCGAGTTTCGCCCGGACCTTGCTTTCCGGGATATTTGGCATCCGGGCTTTCAGGTGGCTGAGCGGGGTGCCGTCCATATTCAGCTCGTCAAGCTGATGCTGGGCAAAATAGCCCACAGTGAGCTTTGATGATTTTTTAAGCGCCCCCGCCATAATATCGAGCCGCCCGGAAATCAGCTTGGCAAAGGTCGATTTGCCGTTGCCATTCTGCCCGAGCAGGGCAATCCGGTCATCCATATCAAGCCGCAGATTGAGCCGCTGCAACACCGGATGACCCGCCGAATAGCCGACCTCGCCCTGATCAAGGGTGAAGAGGGGCGGGGCGAGGGGTTTCGGGTTGGGAAATTCGAATGAAAAGTTCTTTTCTTCAAGAATACTGTCGAGCGGTCCCATCTTTTCCAGCATCTTGACCCGGCTCTGGGCCTGTTTGGCCTTGGACGCCTTGGCCTTGAAACGGTCGATAAAGCTTTGCAGATGCTTTTGCGCCGCCTCCTGCCTGGCAATATTGGCCCGCCTGTGGGCAAGCTGCTCGCGGCGCAGCTTCTCGAAATTATCATAATTGCCGCCGTAAAGTTTGAGCTTCCGCTGATCAAGATGAAGGATGGCGGTCACCGAGCTGTTGAGCAGGTCGCGGTCATGGCTGACGATGATGATGGTATAGGGATAGGTCTTGATGAAATTCTCAAGCCACATTACCCCCTCAAGATCAAGATAGTTGGTCGGCTCGTCAAGCAGCAGAAGATCGGGCCGGGTAAACAGGGTGCAGGCGAGGGCGACCCGCATGCGCCAGCCGCCGGAAAAGGACGAACAGGGCCTCCTTTGGGCCTCGCCGTCAAAGCCAAGTCCGGACAGGATACTGGCGGCGCGGGCGGTGGCGGTATGGGCCTCGATATCCGCCAGCCTGACATGGATTTCTGCAATCCTGTCGGGGTCGGTTTCAGTCTCTGCGGCCCGTTCCAGCCGTTGCAGTTCATGGTCGGCGGCCAGCACGGTATCAAGCAGGCTGGTCGGCCCGCCCGGCGCTTCCTGCGCCACCTGGCCGAGCCTTGCCCGGCGCCTGATTTTGAGTGAGCCGGCGTCCCAGTGCAGCTCGCCGGTGATCAGTTTCAGCAGGGTTGACTTTCCCGCACCATTCTTGCCGACGATGCCGACCTTGTGGCCGGCTGCCACCCGGGCGCTGGCCCCGTCAAGCAGGGTTTTTCCGGCAATCCGGTATGTCAGGTCCTGAATTTGCAGCATAAAAATACTCACTAGAAATTGTCCACAGGGTTTAACAGGATTTGCTAAAAATACAATAAAGGATTTCAACCATCGCAGGGGGGTGATTTCTTTTGTTGCAGTTGTCGGGATAAAATATTATAACCCGCCCCGAATTGAATATTTCATTGCAAGGACCTTAAAAATGACCGTAAGCCGTACTTTTTCGATTATCAAACCCGATGCCACCCGGCGCAACCTGACCGGGGCCGTGACCAAAATGCTTGAAGACGGGGGCCTGCGGGTGGTGGCGTCGAAGCGCATCCATATGACTCGCGCCCAGGCCGAAGGCTTTTACGGCGTCCATAAAGACCGGCCTTTCTTTGGTGAACTGGTGGAGTTCATGATCTCGGAACCGGTGGTGGTTCAGGTGCTGGAAGGCGAGAATGCCGTCCTGCGCAACCGGGAAATCATGGGCGCGACCAATCCGGCAGACGCCGATGCCGGCACCATCCGCAAGGAACTGGCCCTGTCGATTGGGGAAAATTCGGTCCACGGGTCCGACAGTGACGAAAATGCCGCTATCGAGATTGCCTTTTTCTTCAGGGACGACGAAATCGTCGGCTAAATTTTCCGGCAGATCGTCATACCCGCATCGGCGGCTATCGAGAATATCTGTATATTAAAGGCTGGACTCCCGCCTGCGCGGGAGAGACGGAGTTTAGGCGGGAGTGACGGAATTAGGCGGGGTTAGGACGTCTGCGCGGGAGAGATGGAACTGGGGCGGGGGTCAGGACGTCGGGACGGGGCTGATGATGCCCTGCTCCGGATAACGTGCCCCGTCGATAACCGCCCGGTTGCCGCTGATTGATACCCGGCCCTGGGCCATGAGTTTCAGGGCCTCGGGATAGATGACATGCTCCAGTTTCAGGACTTTTGCTGACAGATTGTCGGCGTCATCCTCCGGGTCAACCGCAAGGGCGGCCTGCAGGATGATCGGCCCTTCATCCATTTCCGGGCGGACAATATGGACCGTGCAGCCGGTGAAGCGTACCCCGGCCTCCAGCGCCCGTTCCTGGGTATGCAATCCCTTGAAGGCGGGCAGCAGTGACGGATGGATATTGAGTATCCGGTCGCGCCAGCGGGTGACAAAGCGGCTGTCCAGAATGCGCATAAACCCGGCAAGGCAGATAAATTTTGCCTTGAAACTGCGTAGTTGCTGATCAATGGCCTCATCAAAAGCCTCCCGGTCGTCAAAATCCCGGTGATTGACCACCGATGTCGGGATATTGGCGGCTCTGGCCCGTTCCAGACCATAGGCTTCGGGATTGTTGGAGATTACCCCGACGATACGGGCCGGAAAATCTTCGGCGGCACAGGCCTCAATCAGTGATTGAAGATTGCTCCCGTGTCCGGAAATAAGTATCGCAACATCGAGCATGGTGACATATCCTGATTAAGTGGCGGAGGTGGCCTGCCATGCTTCCGCATAGCCCCAGCTTCCGGCCTGTCCGGTGACGGTGGTGGCCGGTTCATTTTCCGCTCTGTCGGCTATATAGCCCAGAGCATAGACAGTTTCGCCCATCTGTTCAAATATTCTGCGGGTTTCCGCTGCCCCGGCGGCGTCAACAATTACCGCAAGGCCGATCCCGCAATTGAAGGTCCGGGCCATTTCCAGCGGTTCAAGATGCCCGGCCTCGTGCAGCCAGTCAAATACCGGCGGCAGGGTCCAGCCATTGGCATCAACCCGGGCCGCAACCCCGTCCGGCAGGATGCGCGGAATATTTTCGACAAAGCCGCCGCCGGTAATGTGGCTGATCCCCTTGATATGTCCGGCCTTGAGCGCCGCGAGGGTGCTTTTGACATAAATCCGGGTCGGGGTCAGCAGGGCCGTGGCAAAATCCCGGGCCGCGTCAAAGGGGCAGGGGGCATCCAGCGCAATGCCGGAATCGGCGACCAGACGCCGGACAAGGGAAAAACCGTTGGAATGAATGCCGCTGGAGGCAAGGCCGAGGATAATATCGCCGTTTGAAATATTCTCGCCGGTCAGGATATTCTCGCGCTCGACCGCGCCGACACAAAAGCCGGCAAGATCATAATCCCCGTCTGCATACATGCCGGGCATTTCCGCCGTTTCGCCGCCAATCAGCGCGGTGTTTGCCTCACGACAGCCTTCGGCGATGCCTTCAATAATGGCGCGGCCCGCCTCAACGCTCAACTGGCCGGTGGCAAAATAATCAAGGAAGAACAGCGGTTCGGCCCCCTGGACAATCAGGTCATTGACGCACATCGCCACCAGGTCAATC
>JALUWZ010000010.1 GCA_027019205.1 Emcibacter sp. | reverse complement strand
CCGCTTGGCATCGAGTTCCGCCGCAACATCCGCGCCACCAATCAGATGACAGGGTTTTGTCAGGCCGTCTGCCAGAGCACGCTGCGGTGTTTGTCCGGCGCAGATCACCACATTATCCACCGCAAGGATATGTTTTTCGCCACCGACTGAAAAATGCAGCCCCTGATCATCAATCCGGTGATATTCGCAGCCGGCAATCATTCTAACCCCCTTGTTTTTAAGCTCGGTACGATGCGCCCATCCGCTGGTTTTGCCAAGTCCGGCGCCGACCTTGGCGGCTTTGCGCTGAAGCAGGGTAATCTCGCGCGGGGACGGCGGAATTACGGGCGTTATCCCTTCGACCCCGCCCCGGGCCTGAAAGGTCATATCAACCCCCCATTCCGCCATAAAGGCCGGGATATCGAGGCTCGGCGACTTGCCGGACTGGCTTAACAGTTCCGCGACATCAAAGCCGATGCCGCCGGCCCCGATAATCGCCACCTTTTCACCAACTTCCGCCCCTTCGATAACCGCACGGTAGGACAGGACTTTTTCATGATCTATGCCGTCAATATCCGGCACACGCGGCACGATACCCGTGGCAATGATCACCTCGTCAAAATCACTGTCATTTAACTGATCCACCGTGACCGGGCTGTTGAGATGCAGCTTGACCCCGGCAAGCTCAATCTGACGGCGGTAATAGCGCAGGGTTTCGGAAAATTCCTCCTTGCCGGGGATGCGCCGGGCCAGAGTGAACTGGCCACCAATTTCCGATGCCGCATCATAAAGGCTGACCTCATGACCGCGCCGGGCCGCCGTGACCGCACAGGAAAGCCCGGCAGGCCCCGCGCCTATCACGGCAATCTTTTTGCGCTTGTCCGCTGGCGTCAGGGTCAGTTCGGTTTCATGGCAGGCCGCCGGATTAACCAGACAGCTTGATATTTTACCGACAAAGATATGATCGAGGCAGGCCTGATTACAGGCGATGCAGCTATTAATTTCATCGGCCCTGCCCTCCATGGCCTTTTGGACAAAATCAGGATCGGCGAGGAAGGGCCGGGCCATCGACACCATATCCGCATCGCCACGCGCCAGCACCTCTTCGGCAACATCCGGCATATTGATCCGGTTTGAGGTAATCACCGGAATCGACAGTGATTTGCGAAATTCCGCCGTCACCCAGGTAAAGGCCGCCCGTGGCACCATGGTAATGATGGTTGGAATCCGTGCCTCATGCCAGCCAATACCGGTATTGATCAGGCTGGCCCCGGCTTTCTCTATCGCCTGGCCGAGCTGGATGACCTCGTCATGGCTGCTGCCACCCTCCACCAGGTCGAGCATTGACAGGCGGAAAATAATGATAAAATTCTGTCCCACAGCCTGCCGGACCCGCCGGACAACCTCAACCGCAAGACGGATACGATTGTCATAGCTGCCGCCCCACTCATCGTCACGGTGATTGGTGCGGCGGGCGATGAACTGGTTGATAAAATAGCCCTCGGACCCCATAATTTCGACCCCGTCATATCCGGCCTTTTGCGCCATTACAGCGGTAGAGACAAAGCTGTCAATCTGCTGTTCGATCTCTTCCGCTGTCACTGCATGGGGAACAAAGGGGTTTATTGGTGCCTTGATGGCCGACGGGGCAATCAGCTTGTCATTAAAGGCATAACGCCCGGTATGGAGGATTTGCATACAGATTTTACCATCAGCCTCATGCACCGCATCGGTAATGATTTTATGATCCGCCACATCCTGATCTGTCTTAAGGATTTTTGACCCCGCATGGACAGAGGCCGCGTCATTGGGGCCAATACCTCCGGTGACAATCAGCCCCGCACCACCGCGCGCCCGGGCAGCAAAAAAAGCCGCCTGCCGCACGGGACCATTTTTTGCTTCCTCAAGCCCGGTATGCATAGACCCCATCAATACCCGGTTCTTCAGCGTGGTAAATCCCAAATCAAGGGGCGACAACAGATGCGGATAAAGGGCAGAGGACATAAAAAAAACTTTCTACATAAGGTCAATATTCCAGCCAATGTAGGCATATATTACATTACGCGGTATATTCTGCAATAAATTGCACGAATTTTTCGCCAAATTCTTTTTTCTTCCCGGCCCCGACCCCGTAAATTTCGCCGAACTGATCCAGTGTTTCCGGCTTGCGGGTCGCCATATCGACAAGGCTTTTATCCGAAAATATAATATAGGCGGGAACCGAGCGAGAGGCGGCAATTTCCCGGCGAAAGGCCTTCAGGGCCTCAAAGAGAGCCTGATCCCCGGATGGCAGATCGGAAATGATTTTCCTTGTCTTTGCGGATTTCGCAGAGGCCCGGCCTTTGACAAAAACATCAGGACGATAGCGGAAGCTTTCATCGCCTCTTAGCAGACGCCGCCCCATATCTGTTATTTTCAGTGATCCATGGGTCATATCGACAAAAATAAAGCCCCGGGCCATCAACTGCCGGGCCAGTGACTTCCAGTCATTCGGGCCAAGATCCCTGCCCACACCAAACGTCGGCAGACTGTCATGGCCGAGCGCACGGCAGCGATCGGTCAGCTTGCCGGTCAGGATATCAACAATATGCGCCACACCGAAAAACTGTCCCGTACGATGAATAGCCGACAGGAATTTCTGCCCGGCCTCGGTCGCCTCAATGGTTTCTTTCGGATGTTCACACAGATCGCAATTACCGCATTTGTCCGCCTGCATCTCATCACCGAAATACTGCAGCAATGTCAGGCGGCGGCATTCCGGGGCCTCGGCATAGGCCAGCAGGGCATTCAGGCGTTGATGGCCGCGCCGCTTGTGATCATCATCCGCCTCCTCATTATCGATAAACATCCGGCGCAGGCGAATATCCTCCATGCCATAAAGCATATGAGCCACCGCCTGCAGGCCGTCGCGTCCGGCCCGGCCTATTTCCTGATAATAGGCCTCGGGCGAGGCCGGAAGATCGGTATGAAAGACAAAGCGGATATCCGGCTTGTCAATCCCCATGCCAAAGGCGATGGTTGCGACCATAATCAGGTCCGGTTCTGTCATAAAGCGATTGAGGTTTTCCGCCCGCTGATCACTTGCCATGCCCGCATGATAGCCGAGGGCGTTATAGCCCTTGTCAGTGAGTAGAGCCGCCGCTTCCTCGGTCTTTCGGCGCGACAGGCAGTAAATAATGCCATTTTGCCGGGGCCGCCCGTCAAGAAAACGCAAAAGCTGCTGCTTCCAGCCTTTCTTGATTTCGACATTCAGGCTGATATTCGGGCGATCAAATCCCATAAGGCATATTTTGACATTGTCCGAGAAAATCTTGCGGCATATCTCGGCTCTGGTCGCCTGATCTGCGGTCGCGGTCAGGGCCATAATCGGCACATCGGGGAACAGGCTGTGAAGCCGGGACAGCGCCTCATATTCCGGGCGAAAGGCCGCGCCCCACTGGGAAATGCAATGGGCCTCGTCAATGGCGAAATAGCTGATCTTCATCCCGCCAATTGCCGCCAGCATATGATCGGTCATCAGTTTTTCCGGTGACATATAGAGCAGTTTCAGCCTGCCCTCCTGCATCCTGCGCCAGATATCGCGGTTTTCTTCATCAGAATTGGCGGAATTGATCGCCGCCGCCACCACCCCGGATATTTTAAGGGCTTCGACCTGATTCTGCATCAGGGAAATCAACGGGGAAATCACGATTGTCAGGCCGTCCGCCAGCAAGGCCGGAATCTGAAAACACACTGACTTTCCCGCCCCGGTCGGCATCACCGCCAGAATATTCCGCCCTGCCGTAAAATCATCAATAATCTCGGCCTGCCTGCCGCGAAAATCATCATAGCCGAAAATATTTTTCAGCAATGACCGCGCCGTAACCGGCCTGCCCCCGTTACCTGTCATTTGCGTGGCCAGACCCGGGGGAACAGCTCGCCGGAAAATGCCTCCCCGTCTTTCAGGGTAATCGCCGGAACGGTTGCCATAACCTTTTCATTCTCCAGAAAGGTTCCGGGCCGGTCATCAAAGGTCACGTCGTCACCAAGATAACGCAGGGCAAGGCCGCGTCTGCGCCCGGTTTTCGACCGGTTGCCAGAGGCATAATGCAGGGTCAGCGGATGATGGATTAAAACATCCCCCGGCACCATTTCCCATGAGAGAATCTCGTAGCTGTCCCGCTCTGCCTCAATATCCGGCAACGGCTCCAGCCCGGCCTTTGCATAAATATCGGCAAAGCCGGTCTTGGCACCAAAAGTGCTCGGCGCAAACAGCTTGCCCCATTTATGGGAGCCTTTAACATAAACCACGACGCCGCTTTCCTCATTCG
>JALUWZ010000009.1 GCA_027019205.1 Emcibacter sp. | reverse complement strand
CCGACAGGGCAAATCATTATAATTTAATTATATATCATAACAGCAATGATGAAAAATGGCGGGAGTGACGGGACTCGAACCCGCGACCTCTGGCGTGACAGGCCAGCGCTCTAACCAACTGAGCTACACCCCCTCATGGATGTGCGCCTGATGTAAGCTATTCATACCTCACAGTCAAGCGGCTTATTCAATTTTATCCATATAAAAACACAGGTAAAATATTGTAAAAATTCAGGAAAATGGTGGGCGATGAGAGACTCGAACTCCCGGCATCTTCGGTGTAAACGAAGCGCTCTACCAACTGAGCTAATCGCCCCATTTTCCTGCCTGCATAAAAAATATCATGCAGTGATATGGATGCATATCTACAGATAGCCCGAAGATATGTAAAGCATAAAAAAAGACGGCCAGCCTTTTTTTTACCAACCGTCTTTTTTTGATAGAAAAATTATTTATTCACAGCGTCTTTAAGGCCTTTGCCGGCTTTGAATTTAGGCTGTTTTGAGGCCGGAATCTGGATTTTTTCACCGGTGCGCGGGTTGCGGCCTTCACTGGCGGCACGCTGGGCAACGCTGAATGTTCCAAAACCGACCAGACGTACGTCACCCCCGGATGCCAGCGCATCGGTAATGGACGAAAATACGCCGTCAACTGCGGCTGCAGCGTCTGCTTTTGAAAGGTCCGCAGCGGAAGCCACGGCGGCGACTAGGTCATTTTTATTCACTATCTTCCCCTTATATATAAATATTACTGAATTGGTTAAAAGTGGCTGCAGTGTAGCTGCGGTTTTTTATTTCGTCAAAGGGAAAACCTTACAAAACTGCGGTTTTTCACACAAAGTTTGCTTGACATTGAAATTATTCCGCTTTTGACAAAAAAATGCCCGGAATATAGCCCGGATAAGCCCGGCAATGTCCAGCTGACGGTCAATTTTCAGGATTTTAATGACGTACCGGCGCCCCGAATCCGGATTCGGAGTGTTCCTTGACCAGGTTGACTGCCGCCTCGACATCCTCATGAGCCAGGGGAATCAGTGAGTCTGCCAGCGCAACCTTCAGAACCTCATCGACCTTGCTGACCGGCTTGATGTCAAGTCCACGGACGACATTATCCGGTATGTCTGCCAGATCCTTCATATTGTCTTCGGGAATAAGCACCGTTTTGATGCCACTTCTAAGGGCCGCCAATAATTTTTCCTTCAGACCGCCAATCGGCAATACCCGGCCCCGCAGGCTGATCTCGCCGGTCATCGCCACATCGCGCCGCACCGGAATATTGGTCAGTACCGAGACGATTGACGTAATCATGCCAACCCCGGCGGAGGGACCGTCCTTGGGCGTCGCCCCTTCGGGCAGATGGATATGGATATCGGTTTTATCAAACAGCGTAGGCTGAATACCAAAATCAAGCGCATGTGACTGCACATAGCTTTTGGCGGCCTGAATGGATTCCTGCATCACATCGCCGAGCTTGCCGGTGACCGTGACCTTGCCCTTGCCGGGATGGGTGATGGCCTCGATCTGCAGGATAACCCCGCCGACCTCGGTCCAGGCCAGACCGGTCGTCACCCCGATCATGTCCTCATCTTCCAGTTCACCAAACATATAGCGCTTGATCCCGGCATATTTGGCAAGATTGCGACAGGTGACCTTGACCGATTTTACCTTGCCGAGGACGATTTCCTTGACGGCGCGGCGAATCAGTTTGGCCAGCTCACGTTCAAGATTCCGCACCCCCGCCTCACGGGTATAACTGCGGACAACCTCCCTGAGCGCCCCGTCGGATATCGCCCATTCCCCTGTCTTGAGGCCGTGGTCTTTCATAAGTTTCGAGATCAGATGCCGCTTGGCAATCTCTACCTTTTCCTCTTCGGTATAACCCGACAGGTTAATGACTTCCATCCGGTCAAGCAGGGGCTGCGGCATATTCAGGGTATTGGCAGTCGTCACAAACATCACATTCGACAGGTCATAATCCACTTCAAGATAATGATCATTGAATTTGCTGTTCTGCTCCGGATCAAGCACCTCAAGCAGGGCCGATGACGGGTCACCGCGAAAATCAGCTCCCATCTTGTCAACCTCGTCGAGCAGGAACATCGGGTTGCTGGACCCGGCCTTTTTCATGCTCTGGATCACCTTGCCCGGCATGGAGCCGATATAGGTCCGGCGATGACCGCGAATCTCGGCCTCGTCGCGCACCCCGCCGACGGAAAAACGGACGAAATTGCGTCCCGTGGCCCGGGCAATGGACTTGCCGAGCGAGGTTTTGCCAACCCCGGGCGGCCCGACCAGACACAGAATCGGTCCCTTGATCTTTTTGGTTCGTTGCTGAACCGCAAGATATTCGAGGATTCTCTCCTTGACCTTCTCCAGACCATAGTGATCCTCATTGAGAATATCTTCCGCCTGTTTCAAATTGAGTTTTGTCCTGCTGTTTTTATTCCATGGCACCGACAGCATCCAGTCGAGATAATTTCGCACCACCGTCGCCTCGGCGGACATCGGACTCATGGATTTCAGTTTCTTCAGCTCACCCAGCGCCTTTTCACGGGCTTCCTTGCTCAGCCTGGTGGCTTTGATTTTCTCCTCAAGCTCACCAATCTCGTCCTTGGTTTCATCTGATTCACCAAGTTCCTTCTGAATGGCCTTCATCTGTTCATTGAGGTAATATTCCCGCTGGGTCTTCTCCATCTGGTTCTTGACCCGGTGGCGGATTTTCTTTTCCACCTGCATGACGCCGATCTCGCCTTCCATAACGCTGTAAATCTTTTCCAGACGTGACAGAAGATCGGAATTTTCCAGCAATTCCTGCCGGGAGGATATGGTCAGTGACAGGTAAGAGGCAACCACGTCCGACAGCTTTGCCGGGTCGTCGATCTGTTCCACGGCGGTCAGGGCCTCGCGCGGAATTTTCTTGTTAACCTTGATATACTGGCCAAACTGCTTGATGACCGACCCGACCAGCGCCCGCAGATCCTTTGAATCCTCGACCGGGGGATGATCAAGAACGGCCTCGGCCTCGAAAAAATCATCATTGTCAAGATAGCGGATAATTTTCGCCCGCGCCCCGCCTTCGACCAGAACCTTTACCGTGCCGTCGGGAAGCTTGAGAAGCTGCAGGACCGTTGCCACTGTCCCTACGGTAAAAATATCTTCAACCGCAGGATCATCATCATTGGCATCTTTCTGGGAAACAAGAAGGATTTTCTTGTCATTGCTCATCACATTTTCCAATGCCTTGACCGATTTCTCGCGGCCAACAAACAATGGGACGATCATATGGGGGAAAACCACAATATCTCTTAATGGAAGTACGGGATATATATTACTCATCAAGGGGTCCATCTGTTAACTTGAACTATATTTACATAAGGGTATCTGGGAATTATAGCGTCCTTTTTCAAGGGGCCTGCCCTGAAAAACCAGATGGGCCGATACCGGTTATCCCTGATGAATAAAGACTGGTCAGGCCCCGGCAGTGGCTCCCGCCTCGCCCTTTTTATTCTTGGTATAGATATAAAGTGGCTGGGTCTTGCCAAGGACAACATCGGCATTGACCACCACTTCGTCAACCCCGTCAAGGCCGGGCAGTTCAAACATGGTTTCCAGCAGAATATCTTCCATTATTGACCTCAGACCCCGAGCGCCGGTTTTACGCAGAATGGCTTTGCGGGCAATTTCCACCAGGGCGCCGTCGGTAAAATTCAGGTCCACTTCCTCCATGGAAAAAAGCCGCTGATATTGCTTGATCAACGCATTTTTTGGCCGACTGAGAATTTCAACCAGAGCTTTCTCGTCAAGATCCCGCAGGGTGGCGAGGACCGGCAGTCGGCCAACAAATTCAGGAATCAGGCCAAAATGCAACAGATCATCCGGCTCAAGGTCCGCGAGAATTTCTCCGACATTACGGTCATCATCCGGGGCGACATTGGCGCCGAATCCGATGGACTTGCCCTCAAGCCGGTTGGCAATAATCTTGTCCAGCCCGGCAAAGGCCCCGCCACAAATAAACAGGATATTCGTTGTATCAACCTGTAGAAATTCCTGTTGTGGATGCTTGCGCCCGCCCTGCGGCGGCACACTGGCCACGGTGCCTTCCATAATTTTCAGCAGCGCCTGCTGCACTCCCTCGCCCGAGACATCACGGGTGATGGAGGGATTGTCAGATTTGCGGCTGATTTTATCAACCTCGTCAATATAGACGATGCCGCGCTGGGCATCCTCGACATTATATTCCGCCGCCTGAAGCAGTTTCAGGATGATATTTTCCACATCTTCGCCGACATAACCGGCCTCGGTCAATGTCGTGGCATCAGCCATGGTAAAGGGAACATCAAGAATCCGCGCAAGAGTCTGGGCCAGAAGAGTCTTGCCGCATCCGGTCGGG
>JALUWZ010000008.1 GCA_027019205.1 Emcibacter sp. | reverse complement strand
GCGCTGGTGTCACCCGTGATCAGCTCGACATACGTGAAGAGAAAAAAGGTACTTTCCTTTATGCGATTATCGAACGCAAGGGCCGGAAAACCTCTGACGTTCTGGCGGAATTCCTGCCGGAAATTATCCGTAACTTCCCCTGGCCGAAATCACAGAGATGGGGCGATACATCCCTGCGCTGGGTCCGGCCCCTGCATAGTATTTTATGCCTGTTTGAGGGGGAGGTTGTGGATTTTGATCTGGATGATTTGCGCTCGGGCAGGCAAACAAGGGGCCACCGTTTTCTGGCTCCCGAACCTTTCGAGATATCCTCTTTCGCCGATTATCAGACAAAACTGAAAGCGGCTTATGTCATTCTTGACCCGGCGGAGCGGAAAGACCTGATCCATGCAGAGGCGATGAAACTGGCGCAGGAGGCTGGATTGTCCCTGCTCGAAGACAAGGGGCTTCTGGATGAGGTTGCGGGCCTTGCGGAATATCCGGTGGTGCTGATCGGTGAATTTGATCGGGACTTTCTTGACGTGCCGCCGGAAGCGCTGACCAGTGCCATGAAAAAGCACCAGAAATATTTCTCGCTGACGGATGATAACGGCAAGCTCGCCAACAGGTTTATTTTCGTCGCCAATATGAAAGCCGCAGACGGCGGCGTCAAAATCATCGACGGCAACGAACGGGTCCTGCGCGCCCGCCTCGCCGACACCAAATTCTTCTGGGATCAGGATTTGAAGATCAGGCTCGAAGACCGCCTGCCCGCCCTGGATGATATTATCTTCCATGCCAAGCTTGGCACGGTCGGCGAGCGGGTTAAACGGCTGGTAGAGCTTTCCGGCTATATCGCGGAAAAGATCGGTGCAGATGTTGAACAGGCCAAACGTGCGGCTTTGCTATGCAAGGCAGATTTGGTCTCCGGCATGGTCGGTGAATTTGCCGACCTGCAAGGCTTGATGGGCAAATATTATGCAAAGGCCCAAGGCGAGCCGGAAACCGTCACCAACGCCATCGCAGACCATTATTCTCCCAAGGGACCAAGTGATATATGCCCTTCTGATCCAGTGAGTGTCTCAGTTGCTCTGGCAGAAAAACTGGATGCATTGGTCGGGTTTTTCTGGATTGATGAAAAACCTACGGGGTCAAAAGATCCATTTGCACTTAGAAGGGCTGCTTTAGGCGTTATTCGGTTAATTATAGATAATCAATTAAGAGTAAACTTGATTGATATGTTGGAAACGTCATATGCAAGTTTTAAAACAGGCGGGATTCGACGACATTTTGACAAAAGTTTTGGCCGTGACATAATAGGCGTAGCTCTTGATCTCCTTAACTTCTTCGCGGATCGTCTGAAAGTCCACCTGAAAGAACAGGGCGTACGACATGACCTGATTGATGCGGTGTTTGCCCTTGGCGGCGAGGATGATCTGGTGCGGCTTTTGGCGCGGGTGGAGGCATTACAGAATTTCCTTGGCACTGACGAAGGGGCGAATCTGCTGGCGGGCTATAAACGCGCCGCAAATATTCTGAAGGCGGAAGAGAAAAAAGACGGGCCGATAGAAGGCGCGGCGACCGCCGGAAGCCTGCCAGAGGAAAAAGAACTTTTCGACCGGCTGCAACAGGTATCCGCCGCAACGGACAAGGCCGTGGAACAGGAGAAATTTGAACAGGCCATGACGGCGCTTGCCACACTCCGGCCTGCGATTGATGCCTTTTTCGACAAGGTCACAGTCAATTGCGAGGACCGGGATGCGCGGCTGAACCGGCTGCGGCTGCTGGCACAAATTCGCTCCACCATGAACCGGGTGGCGGATTTTTCAAGGATTGCGGGCTGAGGATACGGGTCTTTTTCCGTCATTCCGGGCTTGACCCGGAATCCATATTGACGGAGGGCCGGGCAAGCGGGGAAATGGACCCCGGACTAAATCAGGGGTGACGACGGTAGATGAAATATTCCGGGATGACGACGGTAGATGAAATATATCAAGGACCATTACAAAGATTAAGGATAACGAGGAAATTATCATGACTAAATGGGTTTATACATTCGGCGACGGCACAGCAGAGGGCAAGGCTGCCATGAAAGATCTGCTGGGCGGCAAGGGCGCGAACCTTGCCGAGATGTCAAATATCGGCCTGCCGGTGCCGCCGGGATTTACCATCACCACCGAAGTCTGTACCTATTATTACGCCCATGAAAAATCCTATCCGGATGAATTAAAAGATACGGTCAATACGGCGCTGGCCGAGGTGGAGAAAACCGTCGGGGCAATTTTCGGTGACGGCGACAATCCGCTGCTGGTGTCGGTGCGTTCCGGCGCCCGGGTCAGTATGCCCGGCATGATGGATACGGTGCTTAACCTTGGCCTGAATGATGTGACGGTCAAGGGGCTTGCCAAACAGAGCGGCAATGAGCGTTTCGCCTATGACAGCTATCGCCGTTTCATTCAGATGTATTCGGATGTCGTGCTTGGCGTTGATCATTATAATTTTGAGGAACTGCTCGAAATTCATAAAGAGGAAAAGGGCTATATCCTTGATACCGAGCTTCAGGCCGAGGACTGGAAAGAACTGGTTGAGGCATTTAAAGCCAGGACCGAGGAAGCCCTGGGCAAGCCCTTTCCGCAGGATGTTCATCAGCAGCTCTGGGGGGCGATTGATGCGGTGTTCGGCTCATGGATGATCGACCGGGCCAAGACCTATCGCCGGCTTAACAATATCTCCCCCGACTGGGGCACGGCGGTCAATGTGCAGAGCATGGTGTTCGGCAATATGGGCAATGACAGCGCGACCGGGGTGGCCTTTACCCGCAACCCGTCAACCGGCGAAGACGCCTATTACGGCGAATATCTGATCAATGCCCAGGGTGAGGATGTGGTGGCGGGCATCCGCACACCGCAGAATCTGACCAAAATCGCCCGCGAGGCCGCAGGCTCCGACATGCCGTCGATGGAGGAAAGCCTGCCGGAAGTCTATCACCAGCTCGCCGATATTTTTGTCAAGCTCGAAAATCACTATCGCGATATGCAGGATATTGAATTTACCGTGCAAAAAGGCAAGCTGTGGATATTGCAGACCCGGTCCGGCAAGCGCACCGCCAAAGCGGCGCTCAAAATTGCCGTCGATCAGGCCGAGGGCGGGATTATCACCGAACAGGAGGCCATCCTGCGTATTGAGCCGATGGCCCTTGACCAGCTTTTGCATCCGACCCTTGACCCGGACGCCGTGCGTGACATATTGACCCGTGGCCTGCCCGCCTCACCGGGGGCGGCGTCGGGCAAGGTGGTCTTTACTGCTGACGAGGCGGAGGAAATGGCAAAGAATGGCGAAAAAGTCATTCTGGTGCGTCAGGAAACCAGCCCCGAGGATATTCACGGCATGCATGCGGCCCAGGGCATCCTGACCAGTCGCGGCGGCATGACGTCCCACGCGGCAGTGGTGGCGCGTGGCATGGGGCGTCCCTGTGTCTCCGGCGCCGGGTCACTGCATATTGACGGAACAGCCGAAGAAATTACCGTGCTGGACCGGGTGATCAAAAAACATGATCTGCTGACCATTGACGGCGCGACCGGCGAGGTGATGGCGGGCGAGGTTGCCACCGTCCAGCCGGAAATGAGCGGCGATTTTGCCCGGCTGATGGGCTGGGCCGACAATATCCGCCGTCTGCGGGTCCGCAGCAATGCCGAAACCCCGCTTGACGCCCGTACCGCCCGGGATTTCGGGGCCGAGGGTATCGGCCTGTGTCGCACCGAACATATGTTTTTCGACGCCGACCGCATCATCAATGTGCGCCAGATGATCCTTGCCGATGATCTGGCAAGCCGCGAAGTGGCGCTCGACAAACTGCTGCCGGTGCAACGAGAGGATTTTGTCGAGCTGTTCACCATTATGCGTGGCCTGCCGGTGACGGTAAGGCTGCTTGATCCGCCGCTCCATGAATTTCTGCCCCAGCATGACGAGGATTTTGCCGCCCTGGCCGAGGCAATGAATATGGATATTGACCAGTTGAAAGTCCGGGCCGAAGCCCTGCATGAATTCAATCCGATGCTTGGTCATCGCGGCTGTCGGCTTGGCATTTCCTATCCGGAAATATACCAGATGCAAACCCGGGCCATTATCGAGGCGGCGCTTGCGGTCTCAAAAGACGACGGGGCGGCAATCATTCCGGAAATCATGGTGCCGCTGGTCGGCAGCCGCAAAGAGCTGCAAATCCTGAAAGAAAAGATTTCTGCCCTTGCTGATGAGATCATTGCCGCCTCGGGCCGGAAGCTTGACTATATGGTTGGGACCATGATTGAATTGCCGCGTGCCGCCCTTCAGGCCGGGGAGATTGCCCGTGAAGCCGAATTTTTCAGCTTTGGCACCAATGACCTGACCCAGACCACATTCGGCATCAGCCGCGATGACAGCGCG
>JALUWZ010000007.1 GCA_027019205.1 Emcibacter sp. | reverse complement strand
GCAGGTCAGACGATACCGTAAGATAGGCCTCGGGCAGTTCGCGCCGTACCAGCGCCGCCGCCTGCTGCTCGTGATCGGGATTGGTGAAGCTGTTCATAAAGCAGATCGCCACCGCCTCAACCTGTTCCGCCTTGAACAGATCAATTGCCGCCTTGACGTCATCAAGACTGAGCGGGGCGATTTCCTTGCCGTTGCGATCAAGCCTGCCGCCGACACCCTGCCGCAGATAACGCGGCACCAGCGGGGCCACGTTGGTACAGCGGTTATTATATTGTTCTTCCCGAATGCCGCGCCGCATTTCAAGCGCATCACGCACCCCTTCGGTGGTGATCAGGCCGCATTTCGCCCCGTTGCTGGTCAGGGTAGCGTTGGTGGTCACCGTGGTGCCATGAACAATGGTGTCGATCGATGCCGCAAGCTGCGAAAGCGTCACCGGCGGGTCCATGCTTTCGGCAATATCGGTCAACCCCTGTATCACCGCGATCGACGGATCGGACGGGGTGGACAGGGTTTTATGAATGCGGGTATCCCGGCCTGCCTCGTCGACAAAAAAATCGGTAAAGGTTCCGCCGACATCGATTCCTATTTTAAGTGTCATCTGTTCTATGTCCTGTCTGTAACCTGAATGACGATTGCCATGCCGGTGTCCCCGGCGGCACAGCCGCTGAACAGGCCATAGCCGCCGCCTTTTGCCGCCAGCTCCTCAATCAGCTCAATCACGCTGCGCAGCCCCATCGGCCCCTGCGGATGGCCCCAGATCAGCGAACAGCCGTAATTATTCATGGTCGCAATATCAACCCCGAGTTCAGCGGCAAAATAAACATCGCCCGCCGCAAAAGGATTATGGGTCTTGACCGCATCCAGCCGGTCCGCAGTAATCCCCGCCTGGGCAAGCGCCGCCCGGGCCGCCGGAACCGTCGCCTTCGGCATCATTGCAAGCTCTACCCGGGCCTGACCAACCCCGAGGATTTTAACCTGGATATTATCATCCTGACTTAATTCCCGCGCCTTGTCAGGCGTCGCAACAATCAGTCCGGCATTGCCGTCCGCCGGGTGGGTCTGGCCGCCAAAGGTGATCGTGCCGTCCTGCATCACCGGACGCAGGCCCGCCAGCCCCTCTGCTGTCGAGGTCGTCAGCCCTTCGTCCCCGTCAAGAATAGTGGCGGTCTTTTTGAAATTGGGCCGGGGCACTTCGAACGGCAGGGTCATATAACGCTTCTGAAAGGCATGATCATCGGCCAGTGCATCGCCATATTGTTCCTGTCTTCTGAGCACCACCTCATGCTGCTGTTCGGTGGTGATGCCGTATTCCCGGGCAACATTTTCCGCTGTCGCCAGCATTGAATGGCCGCCCAGAGGATCACAGCCAAAATTATCCATCGTCCAGTTTTCTGATCTGCCGGTCCCGCCGGGACCCGCCGGATTGGGGTAATATACCTGTGGCCCGTTTGACACCCGGTCCGCCGCAAGGACAAGGGACGCCGTCGCCTGCCCGCTGTCGATTTCCTGCGCCCCGTTCAGGATGCAGCGCACGCTGGTCGCGCAGGCCTGACCGATGGTCGGCCCGCCGACATGACCAAGCCCCGCCATCCCGGTCACCCATGGCAGGCCGTAAAAGGCATGCTGCTGCGGCACCGACATGCCAAGCACGCCATAATCCAGCAGATTGCCGTCTATGTCGCGCCGGGCGATTTCTCCCTTCACCACATGGGCGGCGAATTCAAGACTGTGAAGATTGGAAAAACTGCCCTGCCACCGGCAAAAGGGCGTGGACCAATAGGCCCCGTAGGGAATTTCTGCAAGATAGGACATTGTTCAAGCTCCTGAAAAATAAAAAATATAGGCGCTATACGGCCCGGGAAACAATTGATAGTTTCTCATGATTGCCATTATAAAAACTAATATCAAATAAAATCATTATAGAACAAATGGATATAATATAAAAATCGGTTATTTGACCTGAATTATCCGTTGTATTTATCGGCAAATATGATATTGGTTATAAGTATTTCTAAAGTAAACAGGACAGACTCCCACCATAGCATAAATCAACAGGAAAATCATGGGTCGCAAACTGCCAAATTTAAATTCCATCCGCGCCTTTGAGGCAGTGGCCCGCCATCTTTCCATTACCCGCGCGTCAGAGGAGCTGAATGTCACCCAGGCGGCAGTCAGTCACCAGATCAAGGGGCTGGAGGAGCGTATGGGGGTCATGCTGTTCCGGCGCCATAACAAGGGGTTGCTGCTGACCAAAGAGGGACAGGCCATGACCCGGCCCCTGACCCGTGCCTTCGATATAATTGCCGATGCCACCAACCTGATTATCAATAATGAGGTTCAGATATTGAAGGTGTCGATGTTCAGCAGCTTTGCCGCCGGCTGGCTGATGCCGCGTCTGAAAAGCTTTTATGACCGGCATGGCAATATTGACATCCGCGTTATCGTCACCAGCAAGCATTTCGACCAGCTCAAGGCCGGTGATGTTGATATTGACCTGCGTTACGGCGACGGCAAATGGCCCCAGGTGGAAAGCCGCAAATTCCTCAGTGAGGAGATTTTCCCGGTCTGTAGCCCGAAATTGCTCAAAAACGGCCCGCCGCTCACCAGCCTTGATGACCTTGGCCACCACGTTTTGCTGCATGACAACAAGGATATTGGCTGGAAAGAATGGCTTGACGATGCCGGGGTCAAGGGCATTGACCATAGCCGGGGGCCAGGGTTTTTCCATGCCCATCTGACCCTGCAGGCGGCGGCGCTTGGCCACGGCATCGCCCTCGGGCGCACCCCGCTGGTCTCGGAAGCCCTGAAAAAAGGCGATCTGGTCCGGCCCTTTGACATCAGCCTGCCGAGCGGCATGGGCTATTATGTGGTCAATATGAACAGCGTCACCAGCAAATCAAAAATCCGCGCCTTCACCAGCTGGCTGATGGAGGAAGTCCGGATTTATGAGGAGGGCGTGAGTTCCAATTAAAATATAATCTTGAAATTATATAATTTATGAGTTATATTTCTCCTATGGTGTTGTAAAGTCATTTACTAAAAGGAATTACTTTGGCCGATTGGGGCGTAGAGTTTGATGATGATTTTTCTGAAGAATTCGCGGCATTTTCCTATATTGTTCAAAAAGAAATCTTTGCCCATATAGAATTATTGGAAATTACCGGGCCTCTTACAGGACGACCAGCCGTTGATACGCTTAACGGGTCCAAATATGGCAACATGAAAGAACTTCGCTTTAATGCAGATGGCGGTGTCTGGAGGTTGGCATTTGCATTTGATCCACGTCGCTCCGCAATACTTCTTGTTGCGGGTGACAAGAGAGGCAAGACCCAAAAGACTTTTTATAAACGGCTTATTAAAATTGCCGATGCCCGATTTGAGCATCATTTGGAAAAACAGAAAGGAAAGAAATCATGACTGTTTCTGTTCAGGAAATGAGAAAGAGGCATCTGAGGCCAGAGGATGAGGCCCTTGTTTCTGCGCGGGCCGCAGAATTATTGATCCATAATCTGCAGGAAATGGATATGGCATCACTTCGCAAATTGATGGGCCTCACCCAGGTTGATCTGGCTCAGAAATTAAATGTCAGCCAGGCCAATATTTCCGGCACTGAAAACCGCTCGGATGTCATGATTTCCCAAATCTCGAAATTTATTGAGGCCGGGGGCGGGCGTCTGGAACTGGTGGCAACACTGCCAAACCATGCCCCGGTCAAACTCGCCCTTCATAAGGGTACCAGCCTATAATATCCCTTGAATTTTACCTTCCCCTCAGGAAAACACCGCCTGTATTGTGGTATATTCCTTCAGGCCGTCAACGCCGAATTCTACGCCGATGCCGGAGCCTTTGACGCCGCCGAAGGGGACGTTGGGCTGAATCATGCCGTGCTTGTTAATCCATACACTGCCGCATTCAAGCCGGGCCGCCAGTGCCTTGGCCTGGTCAATATCATTTGACCAGACCGAGCCGCCAAGACCGTTTTCGGACGCATTGGCGCGGGTAATCGCATCGTCAATATCGCTGTATTTGATGATCGGCAGGGCCGGGCCGAACTGTTCCTCGTCAACAATCCGCATGCCGTCGCTTGCGTCCGCCAGCAGGGTGGTCGGATAGAAATAGCCTTTGCTTCTTTCCGGGCCGCCGTCCGCCGGATTGGCGCCGAGCAATATTCTGGCCCCATTCTTCACCGCATCCTCGACCAGACCCTTGACCTTGTTATACTGCATTTCATTCTGCAACGGTCCGAGGATATTATTTTCATCAAGCCCGTCACCAACCGGAATATTACCGGCAAATTCGGCCAGCGCCGCGCAGACATCGTCATAGACGTCCGCGTGGACATAGAGCCGCTTCAGGGCGGCACAGGTCTGGCCACCATTGATAAAGGCGCCCCAGAACAGACCTTCGGCAATCG
>JALUWZ010000006.1 GCA_027019205.1 Emcibacter sp. | reverse complement strand
CGGCAAGCCGACAAAGCTGTTTATCTGCCCGCCCATATTTGTCAGGCCGGCGACTATGGTGGCATTTGTGATTTCGTTCATATGGCTGTGGCGGGCCAGTTTGGGCTGTCCCGTTGTCCCGCCGGTGTGGAAATATGCGCAGATATCCTGCGGGTCTGTTTTCCGGTCATTTAACAGGAAACCGCCTTCTTCTGCGGCCCTTGCCCGGTCAAAATTCATAACGGGAATTCCGGAAAGAATATCCTGCTCTGCCGGGCCAACACACAGGATATATTTCAGGCCAGGCACCGTCCCGGCAATTTTTTTCACTTTCTGCCAGATATCCGGCGCAATGGCCGCCCCCGGCACGACCAGTATCCGGGTCCCGGCCTCATTGAGGATATCGGCAATCACCGCAGGCTCAAGCATCGGATTTACAGGATTGACAATGCCGGTGGCCTGCCCGCCCCATATTGTCAGATGGGTTTGCGGCAGGTTGGGCAGCAGACAGGAGATCACATCCTTGTGACCTGTGCCGAGGCGAAAGAATAAATTTGCTGTCTGATGTATCTGGATCAGAAATTCCCTGTATGTCAGAATGAGGGGGCTATCGCTCATATCGCCAGTGGCAAGAAAACGGATCGCCGGATTGTCCGGGTAACGCTCTGCGGATAATTTTATCAAGTGATAGGTGCTGGACGCCTGAATATGCCGGTCCAGCGGTGTTTTTTCCATGGCGTCAATATCCGCCCTGTCAGTAATGGTGAAGCTGGTCATCTATGTACCTTCTGTCAGAAAATATTCAGGGTTTGTTACCAGGAGAAAATGATGGTCAGAATGGAGGAATATTGATATGTTCATAAAGACCATTATAACTTATGACAGGGAATAATAACAATATCCCTTGTATAAAAGAATGAATTTGATATTTCAGCCTGTTTTTTAAAAAAGGAATGAATATGGGGGTTTACGAAAATCATATATTGCCTCACGTCATTAATTTCTGCTGTGGGCTTGAACCGGTCAACCGTCAGCGTGAAAAGCTGGTACCGCTGGCGCAGGGCAAAATCCTTGAGGTCGGCATGGGAACCGGGCTTAACATGCCCTATTACCGGCGCGACAATGTCGAGGTGATTTACGGACTGGAACCCAATGCAAAATCCTGCGAAATGGCGGCGGCCCGGATTGCTGAGGCCGGTCTTGATGTTGATATGATCGGTCTTGACGGTCAGGAAATCCCCCTTGACAGGGACAGTGTTGATACCATTGTCCTGACCTATACCCTGTGTACGATCCCGGATGCCATGAAGGCGGTCGGCGAGATGCGGCGGGTGCTGAAGCCCGGCGGCAGGCTGCTTTTTTCCGAGCATGGCAAGGCCCCGGATGCCACGGTGCGAAAATGGCAGGACCGGATAAACCCGATGTGGAAAGTTATTGGCGGCGGTTGCAACCTTAACCGCGACATTCCTGACCTGATCAGAAGCGGCGGCTTTGATATTGAGGAACTGGATGAAATGTACCTCCCCGGCCCGAAGGTTGCCGCCTATACCTATTGGGGTGCGGCGTCCTGAATATGCTATTTTCACAGTTAGGGGATAAAAAGTGACCCTTGGGAAACAGGACAGGAAGGCCGTGCGCGGCAGTCTGGTATATTTTACCGGCAACCCTTTTAATCAGGATGTCGGAGAATGTCTGCTTTATGAGAAGGATGGTATTCTTGTCACAGAAGACGGCAAAATTCACGATGTCGGCCCGGCAGACAGGATATTGCCGACACTTGATGATGATCTGGACATCACCTGTTATCCGGACAGTCTGATCATGCCGGGATTTATTGATACCCATACCCATTATGTCCAGATGGAGATTATGGCCTCCTTCGGCAATCAGCTGATTGACTGGCTGACGGAATATACCTTTGTTGCCGAGCAGAAATTCAGCGACCGGGCCTATGCCGATAAAATTGCCGATAATTTCTGTGATCAGCTGCTCAGGAACGGGACGACGACGGCCTCGGTCTTCTGCGCGACCTATCCCGGGTCGGTGGATGCCCTGTTCGGGCAGGCGGCAAAGCGCAATATGAGAATGATTGCCGGCAAGGTGATGATGGACCGCAATGCGCCCGCCGCCCTGCTGGATAATGCAGAGGACAGCTATGAGCAGTCGCGCGCCCTGATCGAAAAATGGCATGGCACGGGGCGGGCCTCCTATGCCATTACCCCGCGCTTTGCCCCGACCAGTTCAGAGGCACAGCTTGAGGCTGCCGGGCGGCTGAAAAAACAATATCCCGCCGTTTATGTCCAGTCGCATATCTCCGAAAATATAGCCGAGATCGACTGGGTTAAAAGGCTGTTTCCGGACTGTCGGGATTATCTTGATGTTTATGACCGCTTTGGCTTGCTCGGCGAGAGGACGATACTGGCCCATGGTATTCACCTGACAGACGCGGAATGTCAGCGCCTGTCCGACAGCGGCACTGCCCTGTCTCACTGCCCGACGTCAAACCTGTTCCTTGGCAGCGGATTGCTGGATATTGGCCGGATGACGCAGGGTGACCGACCGGTAAAGTGCGGCCTTGGCACCGACATCGGTGCCGGGACCAGCTTTTCCCTGCTGCAAACCATGGGCGAGGCCTATAAAGTCTCACAACTGGCGGGCGCACATCCGCTGACAGCGGCCCGGGCCTTTTATCTTGCGACCCTCGGCGGGGCCACGGCGCTGAATATGGCGGACAAGGTGGGGAGTTTCAGGAAAGGACTTGAGGCGGATTTTATCATTCTGGATGTCAAGGCGACCGACTTGATGGCCCAGAGGACAGCCCATGCGGAGTCGATTGAGGAGATATTATTTATCCTGATGATCATGGGCGATGACCGGGCAATCCGCGCCACCTATATCGCCGGGCAATGTTTGTATGAGAATAGCTGCTAATAATCGATGCAGACCTGTGGCCCGTCATCCAGATAAATCTCCTCGCAATTTTCTTCCGGTCCCAGCCGGTCAATAACCAGAAAATCAGCAGGCTCTTTCAGGGCAAGGCTGTAATGGTGCCAGACTCCGGCATGATAATTTACCCCCTGATCCGGTCCGGCCAGAAAGGCCCGTATATTGCCGGTCTCAAAGATACCCTTTTTGGCAACCACCACCAGATAGGGCCGGGGTGAGAGCGGGAAGAACAGCTGGCTCGACAGCGGATGCCGTTCCATCACGCGGATATTGACCGGGCGCGGGAGCGGCGTGCTTCTGAAAATATTGACTGATGGCCTGCCGCCGTCTGCCACAAGGTCAAGCCGGGCGAGATCATGATAGCGGATGGAGTTGCCGTGATTGATGATCTTCTGTTCCGCCCCGGCGGCAAGCTCGACAACATCGCCGTAAGGGGCAAAGGCTTTCGCTGTCAGCGGCAGGGGTTTTATCAGAATAAGCCGGGTCATGCGATTTTTCCCAACAACCGCATCCGGCTGATGCCGCCATCCGGAATAATATTGAGCCGGACATGGGTGACGGGGCCAATATCATTGACTTCCGCGCCAAAGATATGTTGCCGGTCCGGATGCAGTTTCTGTTCCGGCAGCAGAATATCCCAGTCGCCCGATTGATCAAGTGGCAGGGAAGCGTCCGGGTCTTTAATATCAGCCGCCTGAAGGGAACATCTGTCCGGGTAATTACCCTTGAAAAAGGTGGTATCAATCAGGATTTCGCCGATAATTCCCCGGTGAGCCAGCCTGATGATGCCCCAGTCATGACCTGCTTCGCGGCGCCGCCGGGTTTCCCATCCATCGCCCATATTCAGCCCCCGGCCCGGGGCAATGATATTTTCCAGTTGGCCAAAATGTTCGTCATTGGCATAAAGCGGGCGGGCGCCATATTCAAGCGCCGCAAGGTCAATGACTTCCGACCCGTCATGGCCGGACCAGTCGCGGTCAATGCTGCCGTAAACCCGCAGCCGGGCAATGCCGCCGTCCGGAAAGATATTGAGCCGCAGATGGGTCCAGCTGTCCGGGCTGGTGACCTTGACAATATTATGACTGTCAGGCTTGAGCGGGCTGCGCGGGACAATATTCTGCCATTCACCAGCAGGAATATCCTGATCACTGACGCAGCCGTCAATCGAGGCTTCGGGGGGATGATTGCCGGTAAAATGGCGGGTATCAAGGTCTATATGGTCGATAATTCCCCGCTGGCCAAGGCGGACAAGGCAATGATCATGGCCCGCCGTGCGGCGGCGGCGGCTTTCCCAGCCATCCATCCATTTGCCGTTATCATCATATTTATCAGCGATAAAAACCGGCTCGGACGGCAGGATCAGTCTTTCCTTCGCGGCGAAAAAATCATCTGTGGCATAAACTACGCTGGCCCCGAGTCGTGGCTGGGCCAGATTGATCAGATGATTGATCTGATGATTGATCAGCTGCTTTTCTGCCGTCATTTGGCCAGCTCCCGCAGGCGCCAGAAGGCGATTTTATGAATTTCCTCAAGGGCGGTGTCAAATTCCCGGGGCGTGTCATTATTTATGCGGTGGCGGAAGCTGGCGAGAATCCCGGACCGGTTCAACCCCCGGACGG
>JALUWZ010000005.1 GCA_027019205.1 Emcibacter sp. | reverse complement strand
GTCTTTGAAATAATTGGCTCCCCGAGCAGGACTCGAACCTGCGACAAATAGATTAACAGTCTACTGCTCTACCAACTGAGCTATCGGGGATCAGGAGGGTATTCTGACGTCGCATCTTATACAGTCAGTTTTTTGTCCTGCCAATAGAAAAATCAAAAAAATCCATAATAGTAGCAGGGTATGAGAATTTTCTTTGCTATAACCATACAGGCAAAGGAAATTATGGAGATTTGAGGTGGAAAAATCACCCTGGTCAATATTGTTCGAGCCGGTAAAAATAGGCCCGAAGACAGCAAAAAACCGCTTTTATCAGGTGCCGCACTGCAATGGTATGGGTCATCGCTGGCCCCGGTCAATGGCAGAGATGCGCGCGGTCAAGGCCGAGGGCAGCTGGGCTGTGGTCTGCACGGAGGAATGTGAAATTCATCCCTCAAGCGACCTGTCAAGCGGGGCGCTGATGCGGCTGTGGGACGAGAGCGATATTCCGACCCACGCCCGGATGGTCGACAGGATACATCAGCATGACGCGCTGGCCGCAGTTCAACTGGTCCATAATGGTTTTGCCACCAGCAACCGTTTCAGCCGTATCGCCCCGATCGCCCCGTCGGCCCGGGCCGCACGCTATCACGACCCGATTCAGGCGCGCGGGATGGACCGGCAGGATATCAAAAACCTGCGGTACTGGCACCGGGAAGCGGCGCGGCGGGCTATTACTGCCGGATATGATATAATTTATGTTTATGCCGGGCATAATCTGACATTGCTGATGCATTTTCTGTCGCCGCGCTATAATCAGCGCCGGGATGAATATGGCGGTTCGCTGAAGAACCGGGTGCGGCTGATCCGGGAAATTCTCGAGGACACCCGTGAGATCGTCGGGGACCGGGCGGCGGTGGCCTTTCGTTTTGCGGTGGATGAACTTGTCGGGGATGCGGGGCTGCGCTGCGAGGAGGAGGGCCGGGAGGTGGTTGAAATGCTCGCCGACCTGCCGGACCTGTGGGATGTCAATATTTCTGACTGGAGCAATGACAGCCTGACCTCCCGTTTCGGGCCGGAGGGCCATCAGGAAGCCTATATTGATTTTGTCAAAAAAATCACGGACAAGCCGGTGGTCGGGGTCGGGCGCTTTACCAGTCCCGACAGCATGGTTTCCCAAATCAGGCGCGGGGTGCTGGATTTTATCGGCGCAGCCCGGCCCTCGATAGCCGACCCGTTTCTGCCCGCCAAAATACGCGAAGGACGGGTTGAGGAAATCCGCGAATGTATTGGCTGCAATATCTGTACGACCGGCGATATGCTGGGCGTGCCGCTGCGCTGTACCCAGAATCCGACCATGGGTGAGGAATGGCGCAAGGGCTGGCACCCGGAACGGATAGAAGCGGCGGGGAGCAGGGACAGCATCCTGATTGTCGGGGCGGGACCGGCGGGGCTTGAATGCGCCCTTGCCCTGACCAATCGCGGCTATCAGGTGGTGCTGGCGGAAAAGACCGAGAGCTGCGGCGGCAGATTGCGGCGCGAGGCCACCCTGCCCGGCCTTGGTGAATGGCGGCGGGTCATCGACCACCGGATTTATATGCTCAGCCAGAAAGATAATGTGAAAGTCTATCTGAACAGCGGTCTTGCGGCGCAGGATATTCTTGACTTTGGTTTCGGCCATGTGGTGATTGCCACCGGATCACACTGGCGCACCGATGCGGTTGGCCGGGAGAATCACTTTCCGCCTGATATCAGCGGGGCTGCGGTTTTCAGTCCGGAACAGATTATGGACGGGGCCACGCCTGCCGGGCCGGTGGTGATCTTTGACGATGACCATTATTATCTGGCGGGGCTGCTGGCGGAAATGCTGGATAACAACGGCATTGAGGTAATTTTTGTCACCCCGGCGGACCGGGTGGCATCATGGGCTGAAAATACCCTTGAACAGCATAAAATTCAGGCCGGGCTGATGCGGCGCGGCATTCGGATCATCTGTCATCATAATGTGAGTCATATTGAGGCCGGCAAATTTAGCCTTAAATGTATTTACAGTGGCCGGGAGCAGATTATTGACGGGCAGAGCTTCCTGCCGGTAACCGCGCGCATTCCGGATGACCGGCTTTATCACGAGGTGAGGGAACGACAGGACGACTTTCGGAAATGCGGCATAAAATCCGTCACCCGGATTGGTGATTGTCACGTGCCATCGACCATTGCCGCCGCCGTCTATCACGGCCATCTTCAGGCACGACAGGTTGACAACCCGCGTGATCTGTGGACAGAATTCCGGCGCGAGAATAACTGGTCGTGAACAGGTCCTGACCCTGGCCGGATTTCTTTGCTTGTTTTTTGGCCGGGTATGGTTATTTTCAGGGGCAACCTGATTTAACGGCGAGTTTATTGAAATGGCGGTCTATACCCATGTTACGGCAGAAGAAATCGCGACCTTTATGACGACCTATGATGCCGGGGAGGTGATTTCTTTCAAGGGCATTGCCGAGGGGGTGGAAAACTCGAACTATCTTGTCCAGACGGCGCGGGCGTCCTATATCCTGACCCTTTATGAAAAGCGGGTCAATCCTGATGACCTGCCCTTCTTTCTGGGATTGATGGATCATCTGGTGCATAAGGGCTGCACGACGGCGGCCCCGATCCGGGACCGGGACGGCGCCATCCTGAAAAATCTGTGCGGGCGCCCGGCGGCCCTGATCAGTTTTCTGCCCGGCCTGTCGATCACCCGGCCAAAACCGCAGCATTGTGATCAGCTCGGGCAGGAAATGGCGCGGATGCACGCGGCGGCGGCGGATTTTGACCTTGAAAGGGCCAATGCCCTGTCGCTTGAGGGATGGCAAAAACTTGTCAACTTATGTGCTGCCCGCGCTGATGAGGTGGAAGATGGCCTGCATGACCTGATTATTGACGAGATGGCCTTTCTGCAGGCCCACTGGCCGGACAATCTGCCCGTGGGGATCATTCACGCCGACCTGTTTCCCGACAATGTTTTCTTTACCGGCGGCAAACTGTCCGGGCTGATAGATTATTATTTTGCCTGCAATGATATCCTCACCTATGACGTGGCGATCTGTCTGAATGCCTGGTGTTTTGAGCCGGACGGAGCGTTTAATATCACCAAGGCCCGGCGCCTGCTGCGCGGCTATGGCCGGGTGAGGCCGTTATCTGCGGCAGAAACCGGTGCCTTGTCAATCCTGTGCCGGGGGGCGGCGTTGCGCTTTTTGCTGTCACGGTTGTATGACTGGCTCAATCGGGTCGAGGGGGCGCTGGTCTCGGTCAAGGACCCGCAGGAATATATCGATAAACTGAAATTTCACCGGACGGTAAAAAATCCGTCAGAATACGGGCTGGACATATGAGAGACGTGATTATCTATACCGACGGGGCCTGTTCGGGCAATCCGGGGCCGGGCGGCTGGGGCGCGTGGCTGATTTCCGGCGACCACCGCAAGGAACTAACCGGCGGCATGGCGGAAACCACCAATAATCAAATGGAACTGACCGCCGCCATAGAGGGGTTGAACAGCCTGAAGGCCCCGTGCCGGGTGACCCTCTATACCGACAGTGTTTACGTTCGGGACGGCATTACAAAATGGATACATAACTGGCAGAAAAACGGCTGGCGGACAGCGGGGCGCAAACCGGTCAAAAATGCCGAATTATGGCAGGCGCTGGTGGCGGCAGCAGAACGCCATGACATCACATGGAAATGGGTCAAGGGCCATGCAGGCGACCCCGGCAATGAAAAGGCCGATGAACTGGCGCGACAGGGCATGGCGGATTATCAATATTAAAAACAGGGACATGATATGACACGGGATGATTTATTCAAGGCAATTGATATTGCTGACGCGGACAGGCTCAGGGCCGTATTGGCAAGGGACAGCCGTCTTGCGTCAAGCCGCAGTGCAGACGGGGTCTCGGCGGTGCTGTTCACGCTGTATCTGGCGAAATATGATCTGACCAAAATCCTGCTGGAGCAGGAGCCGGACCTTGATATTTTTGATCTGGCGGCATTGGATATGCCGGACGAGTTGGTGAAGCTTCTTGAACAGGACGGGGGTGATCCTGACCAGATCAGCGGCGACGGTTTTTCCGCGCTGCATCTGGCATGTTTTTTTGGTTCACTGGATACGGCGGCGCTGCTGGTGGAAAAGGGGGCCGATGTCAATATCCATACCGATAATGGTTCGGACCTCAGGCCGCTGCACAGCGCCTGCGCGGCGGGGCACGGGGCTATTGTCGGCCTGCTGCTCAAGGCCGGGGCCAAACCGGATGTTATTCAGGTTGGCGGCTATACCCCGCTGATGGCAGCGGCCAATCTGGGCAATGCGCCGGTGGTTGACATGCTGTTGGACTATGGTGCCAATCCGGCGGTAAAATCCGATGATGGCCGGACAGCGGCAGATTTCGCCAGAAGTGCGGGCTTTCCGGCTCTGGTCGGAAAACTGTCATATGATTAGGAATATGTTACTTGCTTTCCCCGGTTCAGTTTGACACAATGCCCGTCGGGTAGAAGGGGTGTTAAAAATATAAACCTTAAAATGCGGGGATAAAGCAT
>JALUWZ010000004.1 GCA_027019205.1 Emcibacter sp. | reverse complement strand
CCGAAAACCGTAAAAAAGGCCCCGGTCCAGGAGATTATCCTGACCGGCGATGATATTGACCTTGGCCTGCTGCCGGTTCAGGGCTGCTGGCCCGGGGAACCGGCGCCGCTGATCACCTGGCCGCTGGTGGTGACCAAAGGGCCGGGAAAATCGCGCGAGGATAATTTCAACCTTGGCATCTACCGGATGCAGGTCCTGAATAAAAATCATACCCTGATGCGCTGGCTGAAACACCGGGGCGGGGCGCAGCATTTCCGCCGCTGGAAACAGCAGAAGTCAGAGCCTTTGCCGGTGGCCGTCGTCCTTGGTGCGGACCCGGCGACCATTCTCGGTGCCGTGACGCCAGTACCGGATACCCTGTCGGAATATCAGTTCGCCGGGCTGATGCGCGGCAAAAAGACCGAACTGGTTGACTGTAAAACCATTCCGCTCAAGGTCCCGGCGACGGCGGAAATTGTCCTTGAAGGGCATATCTCGCTCGATGATTATCGCGACGAGGGACCTTACGGCGACCATACCGGCTATTATAACAGTGTCGAAAAATTTCCGGTCTTTACCCTGTCGGCGATCACCATGCGAAAAGACCCGATATATCTCTCGACCTATACCGGCAGGCCGCCCGATGAGCCGTCTGTGCTGGGCGAGGCGCTGAATGAGCTGTTCATCCCGCTGCTGCAACAGCAATTCCCGGAGATCGTCGATTTCTGGCTGCCGCCCGAGGGCTGTTCTTACCGGATTGCGGTGATTTCGATCAAAAAAGCCTATGCCGGTCATGCCCGGCGGGTTATGATGGCGACATGGTCCTATCTGCGCCAGTTCATGTATACCAAATTTGTTATTGTGGTTGACGAGGACATTAACTGCCGCGACTGGAAAGACGTTGTCTGGGCGATGGCAACCCGCATGGATCCGGTGCGCGATACGACACTGGTCGAGAATACCCCGATCGACTATCTCGATTTTGCCTCGCCGGTGTCGGGGCTGGGCGGCAAGATCGGGCTTGATGCCACCAACAAATTTCCCGGCGAAAGTGACCGCGACTGGGGCCGGGAAATCACTATGGATCAGGATATTATTGACCGGGTATCGGAAAAATGGCCACGGCTTAACCTGCCGACATCCGGCAGACCAATCTGGAGGAAATCGTGACAACAGACCAACAGCAACTCTATCTGGACAAGCTTGATTATCTGATCACGGCGGCCAGGGCTGCCGGAGCCGATTCCTGTGACGCGGTGATCTTTTCCGGCCAGTCGGAATCGGTTTCCTGGCGACTGGGCAAGCTTGAGGATGTCGAGCGTTCTGAAAGTGCCGATCTGGGCCTGAGGGTATTTGTCGGCAGGCAGCAGGCGATTATCTCCTCCAGCGATTTAAGCCGCAAGACCCTTGATTCCCTGGTTGAACGGGTGATGGATATGGCGAAGAATGCTCCGGAAGACCCCTATTCCGGGCTGGCCGATCCGGCCTTTCTGGCACTTGATCCCGGAGATATTCCGGAACTGGACCTTTATGACGATACGGTAAAGTCGGCCAATGACCTCAAACAGCTGGCCCGCGCCGTCGAAGACGTGGCGCTCGGGGTCAGCGGCGTCACCAATTCCGAAGGGGCGAGCGCTAGCACAAGCCGGGGGCTGGTCGCCAGCGCCAATTCAAACGGTTTCAGCCACAGCTATGCCTCCAGCCATTTTGCCTTGAGCATATCGGTGATTGCCGGAAGCGATGCCGCGATGGAGCGCGATTATGCCTATTCCTCGAAACGCCATTTTTCCGACCTCCGGGACCCGGTTGCCATCGGTCAGGAAGCGGCGGAAAAGGCCCTCAGGCGGCTTGGGCCGCGCAAGGCAAAAACCTGTGACGTGCCGGTGATCTTTGACCCCCGGGTGTCCCGGACCCTGATTGGCCATCTGGCGGGGGCGATTAACGGCCAGGCGATTGCCCGTGGCACCAGCTTTCTCAAGGACCGGATGGGCGAGCAGATTTTCAACCCGAATATCCATATCATCGATGACCCCCATATCCTGCGCGGCCCGTCCTCGCGGCCCTTTGACGGCGAAGGCTGCCGTAACGGGCGGCTGGAAATTGTCGGGGACGGGGTCCTGAAATGCTGGATACTGGACAGTGCGAGCGCCCGCCAGCTCGGTCTGTCCCCGAACGGACGCGCAAGCCGGGGCACATCATCGCCGCCGTCACCCTCCTCTACCAACCTCTATCTCGACAAGGGCAGCCTGTCCCCCGCCGAGCTGATGGCGGATATAAAATCGGGATTCTATATCACCGACCTGATCGGCATGGGGGTCAATGGCATCACCGGCGATTACAGCCGGGGGGCCAGTGGTTTCTGGATTGAGGACGGACAGATCAGCTATCCGGTCAATGAGGTCACCATCGCCGGCAACCTCAAATCCATGTTCATGAATATGACAGTGGCGGATGATCTTGTGATAAAATATGGCACCGATGCCCCGACGGTGCGCCTTGACGGCATGACCATCGCCGGGGCATAGGACTTATATTATCCTAGAAGCTGGACCCAACGCTGAAAACAACGGTGGCATCGGAATTTTTACCGGCGATATTGGTGTCAATATAGGACAGTCCGAGTTCAAGGCCCTGAAACTCCACTGATGCCCCGACTTTCCATTCCCATTTTTTGCTGGCAAGGGCGCCATTCTCATAGCCAAGATGCAGATTCACCGTCACCGGGGTATTGGGCACCATGACCGAGCCATCCGTATAGATATAGATATTATCCTGATTACCCAGATTCTTGTTGCTGAAGGCATAATTCGCCCCGACCGATGCCGAGGCAAAGCCGAGATCAATACCGGTCGAGCCATAGACTTCGACATAATCCGTATTGCTGCCGCCCGGATAATGATAGAGCATGGTGCCAACATCATAATTCAGACCATTCACCTCGCCGGCATAGCCGCCGTAAATATCCAGTTCCACTTTAGAGCCATTGAAATCAGAAATATTTGACGCCCATGTGCCAACATAAAAACCGCTGTCATGGGACCAGTCAAGCCCGCCCTGAAGGGCAAATCCCTTATCATTCTGGGAAACCCCGCGAAAACGGTAATCATTCAGCATGGAAATATTGGCGCTGAGGGTGCCGCCCAGCAAGTCACCTTCTTCGGCCTGTGCGCTGGCTGTTACGCCTAATGCCCCGGCAAATAATAGTGATGTAAATAATGCCTTTGTTGTTATGGTCACGTTTCTCTCCTTTTATTGGTAACCGGACAGATCTTTCCTGCCTGCCCCTCAATATACAAATTCTGTGCCAGTTTGGGGGTGGCCGGTGATAATTCTGCGTTTATTCTTTAAAATCAATGACTTTGCATCCTGAAAAATCAGGAAAGATATATAGAGGAGCAATTTGTCCAGACTATGACCGGATAAATTTATGCCATATAATTCGGCAGAAACGCCACCCCGGCCCAATTTTCAGGCAGGGAAATCTGCTTTAACAGAAATTTTCCCGGCCAAAGCTTGCGAGAACAGCACAGATACCGCTATTGTCCGCTACTCTGCATATAATGGAATTAACAATGCTTACAGACGATAAATGGCAGTTCTGGATTGATCGGGGCGGGACTTTTACCGATATTGTGGCGCGCGGGCCGGATGGCAGGCTCCGCAGCCGCAAACTGCTGTCGGAAAATCCCGGGCAGTATCAGGATGCCGCCCTGCAGGGCATCCGCGATTTCCTGAATATCCCGGCCCGCGCCGCCATTCCGGGGGACCGGATAGCGGCGGTTAAAATGGGCACCACGGTTGCCACCAACGCGCTGCTCGAACGCAAGGGCGAGCGGACCGTTCTGGTCATCACAAAAGGTTTCCGTGATGCCCTGCGCATCGGCTATCAGAATAGGCCCGATTTATTTGCTCTTGATGTGAAAATGCCCGAACAGCTTTATGAAGATGTCATCGAGGTTGATGAACGCCGGGATGCCAGCGGCACTGTCCTGAAAGCCCCTGATCTGATCAAAGTCAAAAATGATCTGCAAGCTGTTTTCGAGCGGGGTATCCGGTCTGTTGCCATCGTCCTGATCCATGGCTATCGCTATCATGACAGCGAAGTGGAGATCGGCGCACTGGCCCGGGAGATCGGCTTCAGCCAGATATCCCTCAGTCATCAGGCAAGCCCGCTGATCAAAATGATCGGGCGCGGCGATACCACGGTGGTTGATGCCTATCTCAGCCCGGTTCTGCACCGCTATAAGGACCGGATGCAGCAGGCCCTGCCCGGGGTGCCGCTCTATTTCATGCAGTCCGGTGGCGGGCTGTGCCGAGCCAAATATTTTCACGGCAAGGATGCCATCCTGTCCGGCCCGGCGGGCGGCATTGTCGGCGCGGTAAAGGCCGCGACACAGGCCGGATTTGACCGGCTGATCGGCTTTGACATGGGCGGCACCTCGACCGATGTCAGCCATTTTAACGGCGAATTTGAACGGCGCCCTGAAACCGTAATTTCCGGGGTGAGGATCAGAGTGCCGATGATGCATATCCATACGGTGGCGGCGGGCGGCGGCTCTGTCCTGGGCTTTAAGGATGGCCGTTTCCGGGTCGGGCCGGAAAGTGCCGGGGCCTATCCGGGACCTGCCGGATACCGGCGCGGCGGGCCGCTTACGGTGACTGACTGTAATATCCTGCTCGGGCGGATCAATCCGGATTTCTTCCCGAAAGTCTTTGGCCCGGATGGTGATCAGCCCCTTGACCGGGACATTGTCCGGCGGAAATTCAAAGACCTGGCCCACGAGGTAACCGGCAGCCT
>JALUWZ010000003.1 GCA_027019205.1 Emcibacter sp. | reverse complement strand
CATCAGGCCAAGTTCGGCAAGGAGGGTTGCGGCAAGGGCCAGCACCTCAATATCGGCCTGGGGTTCCGCAACGCCAAGGATTTCAACATCCATCTGGTGAAATTGCCGCATCCGGCCTTTCTGGGGCCGTTCATAGCGAAACATCGGGCCGAACCCGAAAAACTTGCACGGCAGGGATTGCTGCAGACCGTTAGAGATAAAGGCCCGGGCAATGCCTGCGGTATATTCAGGCCGCAGGGTGAGCGATTCCCCGCCCCGGTCCGCGAATGTGTACATTTCCTTCGACACCACATCCGACCCCTCGCCGAGCGTGCGGCTGAAGACCTCGGTAAATTCAAATATCGGTGTGCTGATTTCCCGGTGGCCGAAGCGCCGGGCAACATCCTGAAATATCTGCTGGATAAAGCGGAATGTCCGCGCCTTGTCACCCATAATATCATGGGTGCCCCTTACCGGTTGTAATTTGGGTGCGGGTTGTCGTTTCTTCACTGATTACTCCTTGATTTCCGCGTCCAGTTCGGCTGCTTTTTTCTCGACAAGCTTTACTATATGGTCCACCAGCCTGTCATCATTTATCTTGTGGTCGGACATGCCGTTCAGATACACCATATGGGTGCCGTTGCCCCCGCCGGTCAGGCCGATATCGGTTTCGCGTGCCTCCCCCGGGCCATTGACCACACAGCCGATAATGCTCAGGCTCAAAGAGGTTGATATATGCTCAAGCCGCTTTTCCAGAATCTCCACCGTCCGGATCACCGGATAGGCCTGCCGCGCACAGGACGGGCAGGAGATGATCTGCACCCCCCGGTGACGAATACCAAGGCTTTTCAATATGTCAAAGCCGACCTTGACTTCCTCAACCGGGTCCGCCGACAGCGATACCCGGATGCTGTCGCCAATCCCGGACCATAACAACATCCCCATGCCGATCGAGGATTTTACCGTCCCGGCCCGCAAGGCCCCGGCCTCGGTAATACCAAGGTGAAGCGGATAATCACAGGCCTCGGCCAGCCCCTGATAGGCCGCGACCGCCAGAAAAATATCAGAGGCCTTGACGCTGATTTTGAAGTTGAAAAAATCATTGTCTTCCAGAATTTTAGCATGTTCGAGCGCGCTTTGCACCATGGCCTCGGGACAGGGTTCGCCAAATTGTTCGAGTAAATGTTTTTCGAGCGACCCCGCATTGACCCCGATACGCATCGAGCAGCCATGATCCCGCGCCGCCCGGACCACTTCGCGGACCCGGTCGGGCGAGCCGATATTGCCAGGATTGATCCTGAGGCAGGCGGCCCCTGCCTCGGCGGCCTCTATCGCCCGTTTGTAATGAAAATGAATGTCGGCAACAATCGGGATATTAACCCCGGAAATAATCTCTTTCAGCGCCGCCGTCGAATCCCGGTCCGGACAGGAAACCCGGGCAATATCCGCCCCCGCCTGTTCCATCTGCCTGATCTGGTTTATGGTGGCCTGTACATCGGTCGTCAGCGTATTGGTCATCGACTGCACGGACACCGGCGCATCACCGCCGACGGCAACAGGCCCGACCATGATCTGTCGGCTTTCACGCCGTATAATATCACGATAGGGACGAATATTCATATCTCAGCCAGTTTCTGTATTATTTTCAGGGTTTCTTTGGGCGTCAACATGCGAAATGTTTCCCCGAAGATCAAGAGAAATAACGAAAATCAAACAGCTTTTGATAAAAGTTAACGGGACAGCCGGGCCATATTCATCAGCAAATCATCCTGATCAAGACTGATATTATTTCTGATCTCGCCACGCCGACCCAGCGAGGATACCGCAATATCCCCCACCATAATGGACATCGCACCGGCGTTGCCGGTCATCAGGGTCAGGCCCCTGCGGTTATCGGTCAGCGAGAATTGCTCGCCAGCCAACAAGATCCGGTCCACCAGCACCTTTCTTTCCCGGTCCACAATACGGATCCAGGCGTTTTCCCGCGCGGACAGACGAACCGGGCGTGACGCAGAAGACAGCCGTCCGACATCAACCGGAGAGGCATTTACCTTCTGGACCAGAGTGAACCCTTCGTTCTTCTCCGGCAGGGCCACAGGAATAACCGGCTGTTTTACGTCTGCAACCTCTTCTGCTTTGCCGGGTGAGGTAACCTGATCCCCGGTGGTCTTTGCCAATATGTCCGACGTCACATCGGACACATCCGGCAGGGAGGACAATAACATATGATCCCTGCCCCTCATGGAATGCCAGACACCATAAAATACCAGAGCGCTTAATATCACCATTGAGATAATGATCTGCCGGGCGTGATTATGGTTTTTCTCCGCCTCAATAAAAACCAGGTCAACTTTTTTTGTGCTGCCGGCATACTCTTTTTTATACTGGGCAACAATCTGCGTTACATTAAGCCCGAGACAGGCGGCATAATTCTTTAGAAACCCCGCCGCATAACAGGCCGACGGAAATTTATTGAAATCATCCTGCTCCAACGCTACGAGCAAATGGGGCCGAATACATAAATCTTCCGATATTTTGTCCAGATCCGTTTCATGCATCGCCTGACGCGCCGCAAACAGTTTTTGACCAACCGTCACGGCATCCCCCGAAATTTCTTCTCCTGAAGAAACCCCGGTTTCGTGCAGGCCGCACTCTATATTGTTGTTCAATACCACTTCCTGATTCACCTACCTGATATCCCAACTGATATATTATTCTGCTATTTTATCCCGCTTCGTCCCGGACTGTTGATCCCGGATATTTGCCTTCCGGCCACAACTTTTCATTCACCCGTTATACTATTGGCATTCTACCCTTATAAACTTGCGATATTATTAACCAACCGAATCAAAGTGATTAAAATTAACCCTTTATTCATATTTAGCTGGTTGTCCCTTTTTATTATGCGTGAATAGTGGACATTAGACTCATTTAAAGAGTCAACAAAAAACTGCAAATAGGCTGATTTTAAAGGAAAAAACCGGTAAATATCAAATTTTTACATCATGATCGCGGGCAAAAGCCGCCAGCAGGTCGGAAAGACTGTGGTCAGAACGACTCAGCAATGTCTCAAGATAGACCTGGACACTGGCCAGATTGAGGCTGCGAATCATCATTTTTACCGGGCCGACAGCCGCCGGGGCAATCGACAGCCGCCGGAACCCGATTGCCAGTAATGCGAGTGCGGTAACCGGTTTTGCCCCGATCTCCCCGCACAGCGTCACCGGCACATCATATTCCCGGCATTTGTCAACGATTGATTTCAGCATCGTCAGGGCGGACGGGGAAACCGGGTCATAGCGCCCGGCAAGTTTTGGATTCTCCCGGTCACAGGCAAAGAAAAACTGCAAGAGATCATTACTGCCAATGGAAATAAAATCCACCAGCGGCAACAGATTATCCAGCTGCCAGATCAGGGCCGGGACCTCCAGCATGGTTCCAACATAAATTTTGGTCGGCATGGTTCCCGGGTTGTCAACCAGGCGTTTTTTTTGACGATTGATTTCCTTGTCGAGAATTTCCCGGGCCATTTTAAATTCATAAACATCCGAAATCATCGGAAACATGACATTCAGCTCCCGCCCCGCCGCCGCTTTCAACAATGCCCGCACCTGATAGCGCAACAATGCCGGACGATCAAAGGCGATTCGAATAGCGCGCCAGCCAAGGGCAGGATTAGCCTCATCATCGCGCTTGAGAAAGGATACCGGCTTGTCTCCGCCAATATCCAGAGTACGAAAAATAACCGGTTTGCCCTCTGCCGCGTCAAGAATTTCCCGGTAAAATTCTGCCTGTGGCCCGACCCGGGGCAGGGAGGCGCTGACCATAAACTGGAATTCTGTCCGGAACAACCCGACCCCGCTGGCCCCGGAGCGTTTCAGACCATCCATGTCAATGCTCAATCCCGCATTGACCATCAGGTCGATATCAATCCCGTCAAGGGTCGTTGCCGGCTGATCGCGGAGGGCATCATATTCCGCCAGCAGCATATTGCGCGATTCAATATTCTGCCGGTAGCTATAGAGGATTTCAGAGGATGGCGAGAGATAAACGACCCCTTCAATGCCATCGACAATGATCCGTTCCCCCTCGGCCACCGCAAGCAGGGCCTTTTCCATCTGCCCGACCATGGGAATGCCGAGCGCCCGGGCGACAATCGACACATGGGCGGTCTGGGACCCATCCTGCAGGATAACGCCGCATAATTTATCCCGGTCATAATCCAGCAGATCCGCCGGACCCATATTATGGGCCACCAGAATAACCTTGTCTGGCAGATTTTCCGAAGCCGCCGTCCCCACAAGTCCCATCAGATGCCGGTTCAGCCGGTTGGCAAGGTCATCAAGATCGCTCAACCGTTCCCTGAGATAAGGGTCCGACATTTTCTGCATCCGCAGCCGGTTGTTAAGCTGGACCCTTTCCACTGCCGCCTCTGCGGTCAGGCCGGTATTGATGATGGCCTCGATTTTGGCTTTCCAGCCCTTGTCTTTGGCAAACAGCATATAGACATCAAGAATTTCCTTATGCTCGCCCTGCTGACGAAGATCCTCGGCGGACATCATGCCCTCAATCTGATCCTGCAGGGCTTTCAACGCTGTTCCGAGACGTTTCTTTTCTCGCGGGATATCATCGGTCAGATGCTTGACCACCTCGATTTTCGGCTCATGGAAAACCGCGACCCCCTCGGCCATGCCCTCGGCAAAAACCACGCCTTCAAAACGCGATGTGGCGGCGCGTTCCAGTGTTGCCTCCTGCTGTTCCAGCGGATCAAGCAGATCGCCGCTGCCGATAAGTTCCGCCAGAACCATTGCCACCGTCTGCAGGGATTCTTTTTCCTCCTGCATATAATGACGGTGGGTT
>JALUWZ010000002.1 GCA_027019205.1 Emcibacter sp. | reverse complement strand
CAAGTGGCATAACATCAACGCTATGTTTCAGGAAAATCTTTGACAAGGCAATATTCAGCTCTTCAATGGGTTCAAATATAATCACATCCTTTGAATGACGATTGAGCCGATAGCTATACATGCCAAATTTTGCCCCGATATCAAGGCTGGTCATCCCCGCCTGACATAAAACCGGCAGAAGCTCCATTTCCGCCTCATAATTTACATATATAGATTTTCGGATCAAAAAAAGAAATTTGGGAAAAAGGCGATAAAGTAGTTTGATAAGCATCATACATATTCCGAACAGATTGTTTTTAATAAATAAAATAACTATGAAAGAATTAAAAATTACGCAAAGATAACAGAATGCCAGTTAAAATCATAGAAATATAATCAATATAGCATACTCTAAACAAAGGGATAACCCGACATGACATCAAGTTCCGGTTCAAGTGATATCGACATTGCCCGTGCCACCGTGGCAAAACCCATTGCGGAAATTGCGGAAAAAATCAATATTCCCTCATCTGCCCTGATCAATTACGGCAATGACAAGGCCAAGGTCGGCCTTGACTATATCGACAGCCTGAAAGACAGGCCGGATGGCAAGCTGATTCTGGTTACCGCCATAACCCCGACTCCCGCCGGGGAAGGCAAGACCACGACCACGGTCGGCCTTGGCGACGGGCTTAACAAGATCGGCAAAAAGGCGATGATCTGTATTCGCGAGCCGTCGCTCGGCCCCTGTTTCGGCATGAAGGGCGGGGCTGCCGGTGGTGGCCATGCCCAGGTCATTCCGATGGAGGATATCAACCTGCATTTTACCGGCGATTTCCATGCCATCAGCACCGCCAACAACCTGCTGGCGGCGATGATTGACAATCATGTTTACTGGGATAACACATGCGGTCTGGATACGCGGCGCATCACCTGGCGGCGGGTGATGGATATGAATGACCGCTCCCTGCGCCAGATTACCACCTCGCAGGGCGGGGTCGCGAACGGCTATCCACGCGAAGGCGGCTTTGATATTACGCCGGCGTCCGAGGTCATGGCCTGCTTCTGTCTGGCGAGTGATATGGCGGACCTGCGACGGCGACTCGGCAAGATCATGATCGGCTTTACCCGGGACCGCAAACCGGTCTATGCCCGTGATGTGCTGGCCGACGGGCCGATGGTCGCCCTGCTTAAAGATGCGCTTATGCCGAATATCGTGCAAAGCCTTGAACATAACCCGGCCTTTATCCATGGCGGACCCTTTGCCAATATTGCCCATGGCTGCAATACGGTGATTGCGACAAAGGCCGCCCTGAAAATGGCCGATTACGTCGTTACCGAGGCCGGGTTCGGCGCCGATCTCGGGGCGGAAAAATTCTTTAACATCAAATGCCGCAAGGCCGGGCTTACCCCCGATGCCGCCGTTCTGGTGGCGACGGTCCGGGCGCTCAAAATGCATGGCGGTGTTAAAAAAGAGGATCTGGCTGATGAGAATATTCCGGCAGTAAAAAAAGGCCTGAAAAACCTGAAACGTCATGCGGAAAATATTGCCAAATTCGGCGTCAGGCCAGTGGTCGCCATCAACCGTTTTCCGACCGATAGCGATGCCGAAATAAAATGCGTTATTGAGGGATGCGACAGCCTCGGCCTGAAATCTATCGAGGCCACCCACTGGGCAAATGGCGCGGACGGCGCCACAGAACTCGCCCGCCATATCGTTGATATGGTCGAGGGCCATAAAAGCACATTCCACACCCTCTATAATGACGGCATATCGTTATGGACCAAGATTCAGACGGTGGCCCAGGAAATATACGGGGCCAGCGAGGTGGTTGCCGACCAGAAAGTCCGCAACCAGATCAAACAGTTTCAGGATCAGGGGGCGGGTCATTATCCGGTCTGTATGGCCAAGACCCAATACAGCTTCTCGACCGATCCCAACCTGAAGGGTCTGCCGAAAAACCATGTGGTGCCAATCCGCGAGGTACGGCTGTCAAACGGGGCCGAATTCCTGCTGGTAATCTGCGGCGACATCATGACCATGCCCGGCCTGCCCCGCACCCCGGCGGCCAACAGTATCGAGGTCGATAAAGACGGGCTGATACAGGGGTTGTTTTAGAAGGGAACAGCCCCTTCCACCCCGTACGTCACCCTGAATTCAGTTCAGGGTCCATGTCCGAAACATTCCGCAGGTGGCGGAGTGGATTCTGAAACGAGTTCAGAATGACGATATAAATCCTTATCCCAGTGCATCATTGGATGTTTTGTTGGCGTCCACGGTCTGGTAAATCTCGCTGCCGGAGTTTTTGAATTTTTCGGCCATGTCCTTCATGCCGTTGTCGGCGAACTGGCGTACTTCCTGACTGATTTTCATTGAACAGAATTTCGGCCCGCACATGGAACAGAAATGGGCCACCTTATGGGCCTCTTTCGGCAGGGTCTGGTCATGATATTCCCGGGCCTTTTCCGGGTCAAGCGACAGATTGAACTGATCCTCCCAGCGGAAATCAAACCGTGCGCGGGACAGCGCATCATCGCGCAGCTGCGCCCCCGGATGCCCCTTGGCAAGGTCCGCCGCATGGGCGGCGATTTTATAGGTTATAACCCCGACCTTGACATCATCACGGTCGGGCAGACCCAGATGCTCTTTCGGCGTCACATAGCACAGCATCGCGCAGCCGAACCAGCCGATCATCGCCGCCCCGATGCCGCTGGTGATATGGTCATAGCCCGGCGCAATATCGGTTGTCAGCGGGCCGAGGGTATAGAAGGGCGCCTCGTGACATTCCTTCAACTGCTTGTCCATATTGATCTTGATCTTGTTCATGGAGACATGACCCGGCCCCTCGATCATCACCTGGACATTATGTTTCCAGGCGATTTTGGTCAGCTCACCAAGGGTTTCCAGCTCGCCGAACTGGGCATCATCATTGGCGTCGGCAATCGACCCCGGACGCAACCCGTCGCCAAGCGAGAAAGACACATCATAGGCCTTCATAATTTCACAGATATCCTCGAAATGGGTATAGAGGAAGCTCTCCTTGTGATGGAACAGGCACCATTTCGCCATGATCGAGCCACCACGGCTGACAATCCCCGTCACCCGCTTTGCTGTCATCGGGATATAGCGCAACAATACGCCCGCATGAATGGTGAAATAATCCACCCCCTGTTCGGCCTGCTCGATCAGGGTATCGCGGAATATTTCCCATGTCAGATCCTCGGCAATGCCGTCAACCTTTTCCAAAGCCTGATAAATCGGCACGGTGCCAATCGGCACGGCGGAATTGCGGATGATCCATTCGCGGGTATTATGGATATTGCGCCCGGTTGACAGGTCCATGACCGTATCGCCGCCCCAGCGGGTCGACCAGACCATTTTCTCGACTTCCTCGGCAACTGACGAGGCCACGGCACTATTGCCGATATTGGCATTGATCTTGACGAGGAAATTGCGGCCAATGATCATCGGTTCTGCTTCGGGATGGTTTATATTGGAGGGGATAATCGCCCGGCCTTCGGCAATTTCCCGGCGGACAAATTCCGGGGTGATTTCATCGGGGATATTGGCGCCGAAATCCTCGGCATAGTCATCGCGTTTGTAATTCTCTCCGGCCTCGACCCGGGACATATTCTCGCGGATGGCAATATATTCCATTTCCGGGGTGATAATACCCCGTCTGGCATAGTCCATCTGGGTGATATTACCGCCCTTTTTCGCGCGGAGCGGGCGATGCTTTACCGGAAAGGGTTTGGCAAGATATTTGCCACTCGCATTGCCGTTATCCTCGGACCTGATTTCCCGTCCGTCATATTCCTCGACATCACCGCGCGCCCGTATCCAGCCCTCGCGAATACGTGGCAGGCCCTTGTATATATCTATTTCAGCATCAGGATCACTATAGGGGCCGGAGGTATCATAGACCCGAACCGGCTTTTCATTCGCCGACGGATGCAGGGTAATTTCCCGCATTGGCACCCGGATATCCGGCGCGAGCGTGCCTGCAACGTAAATCTTGCGCGAGGCCGGGAGCGGCCCGGTGCTGACCTGAATTTTTTCCGGTTTGCTTTGAATATTCATGGCTGTGGATGTCCTTGCTTTCTATAAGAAATCCGGGGGGTCAGCGGGCGGGGGGAATGATGGGCAATATTCCATCCCTCCGCCGGAACAACCCGGATCAGGTTCAAAGGGTCTCTGCTTGAAGCAACGATACTTCCGGCAGGGTCTCAGCTTCATGACAAAGCGCCCCTTGGAATTTCCCCTATGCTGGTCTTTTTTGCCCGAAACATCAAGAGAGAAAATTTAAAATGCTGTATTTTATCATTTTCTTTTGTATAACCCGGACCATGCTTGTGGATATTGACAAAATGACGGATCATCTGACGGCGGGGCAACGGTTGCTCGGCCTTGATCTCGGCAGTAAAACCATCGGGGTGGCGCTGTCCGATATATTGCGTAGGGTGGCAAGCCCGATGGAGGTTATCCGGCGCCGCAAATTCACCAAAGATGCCGAACGGCTGATCACCATTATTGCCGAACAGAATGTTGGCGGCATCATTCTCGGCTTTCCGCTCAATATGGATGGCAGCGAGGGGCCGCGCTGCCAGTCAACCCGGCAATTTGTCCGCAATATTTCGGAAAAAATATCCCTGCCTGTCGCCCTCTGGGATGAAAGGCTGTCAACGGTTGCCGTCACCCGGACCCTGCTTGACGCCGATACCAGCCGCCAGCGGCGCAAAGAGATTGTCGACAAGCTGGCCGCCGCCTATATCCTGCAAGGCGCATTGGATAAAATGGCCCGGCGCTGAATTGGGTTGCCTCTCGGGGCTTTTCCTCCTATAAAATATTCCTTCAGTGATATATTGAATAATTTCAAGGACTGAAACAGTGTTCCCCCACCAACATCTTCTCGGCATAGAGGGCCTGAATGAGGCGGCCATCAACTGTA
>JALUWZ010000001.1 GCA_027019205.1 Emcibacter sp. | reverse complement strand
AGATGGCCGCTCGATCCCGGGGCGCCGCCCGCTATCGGGGCCGGGGTTAAAGCCTGAATGAGGATTTCAAATGGCAGTGTATAAAAAGATATCAGTGATTGGCGGCGGGGCCTGGGGGACGGCTCTGGCGGCGATGGTCAGCAAATCCGGACGCGAGACCCTGTTGTGGGCGCGCGAGGAAGATGTCGTGACGTCAATTAATCAAGGGCATGAAAATAAAGACTTTTTACCGGGAGTTTCCCTGCCGCCAGCCTTGAAGGCCACCGGCGATATGGCCCGGGCGGCGCAGGCGGACATCATCCTTATCGTGGTCCCGGCGCAATTTGTCCGGGTGGTTGCCCTTGACCTGAAACCGCATCTGGAGGAAAGCACGCCGGTCATTCTCTGTGCCAAGGGGATTGAACAATCCAGCGGCAAATTGATGAGTGAACTTGTCAATGAGATCCTGCCCAAAAGCCCGCTGGTGGTGTTGTCCGGGCCAACTTTTGCCCGGGAGGTGGCGGCGGGCCTGCCCTCGGCGGTGACCATTGCCTCAAAATACCAGCAGATCGCCCGCAATATTGCCGAAACGTTGGGCCAGCCAACTTTCCGTCCCTATCTGTCCCGGGATGTTATCGGGGCCGAGATTGGCGGGGCGGTGAAAAATGTGCTGGCGGTGGCCTGTGGTATTGTTGCCGGGCTGGAGCTTGGCGAGGATGCCCGGGCGGCGCTGATCACCCGGGGATTTGCCGAAATGGTACGGTTTGGCGAGACTTTCGGGGCCAAGCGCGACACCATGATGGGGCTGTGCGGGCTGGGCGACCTTATCCTGACCTGTTCTTCGCCGCAGTCGCGCAATATGTCGCTCGGCATGGCCCTGGGACAGGGAAAGAATATTGATGATATCATGGCCGGGCGGAAAACCGTTGCCGAGGGCTATTATACGGCCAGTATTCTGGCCAATATTGCCGCCCGGGAGAATATTGACATGCCGATTGCCGGGGCGGTCAATCAAATACTCCATCACGGCGCGAATGTTATGGAGACAGTTCGTGATCTGATGAACCGGCCTTACGTGAGTGAATTATAGGATTTCGAATGTATTTTATTATTATGGCCGAAGACAAGGCGGACAGCCTGCATATCCGGATGGAAAACCGCCCGGCCCATCTTGATTATGCCAGGGCGCAGGGCTGTGTCACCCTTGCCGGCCCGTTACTGACCGAAGGGGACAAACCGAAACCCCGGGGCAGCCTGTTGATCATTGAGGTTGCCGACCGGGCGGCGGCGGAGAAATTTGCCGCCGGTGATCCTTACGCCAAAGCCGGACTGTTTGCCCGGGTGGAGATCATGGCCTGGACGGCGGCCCTTGGCCCCTGGGCTCCGGAAAAAGGAGCCTGATATTCCGATAGTTGAAACAGAGCGTCTGCTGATGCGGCCCTTTGCGGCTTGCGACATTGATTTTCTGGATGAGCTGCATGGTGATCCGCTGGTGATGCGTTATATATTGGGCCGGGTGCGAACTCATGACGAGAATATGGCCTATCTTGACCGGCTGCTCGACGGGCAGAAAGACCACGGGATTGGTCAGCGTCTGGTCATTTGCAAAGAAGATAACAGGCCGGTTGGCCGCTGCGGCATGAGCTTTTTCTATGGCCTCCGGACCGGGGACATCATGTCCTATGAGCTTGATCCGAAGGCTTTTCCCGCCGGGGCAGAGGTGACAAGGGTGACCGAGCTTGGCTATACTTTCCTGCACCGGGAATGGGGCAAGGGCTATGCCAGTGAAGCGGCGGCGGCGATGCGGGACTATGGCCTGAATATACAGAAATTTCCCGAACTGCATTCGATTATTATGCGGGAAAATACCGGGTCACTGGCGGTTGCCGAAAAAATTGGCGCAAAACTCCATGACGATTGCTTCTGTCTGGGCCGCCCGGCCCGGGATTATGTCTCGAAATTAACCTGAGGATTTAATATGATTGATTTATATACGGCGGCAACCCCCAACGGGTTCAAGATCTCCATCGCCCTTGAGGAAATGGGGCTTGAGTATAAGGTCCATGCCCTTGACCTGATGAGCGGGGTTCAAAAGGAGCCGGAGTTCCTCGCCCTCAATCCCAATGGCCGGATTCCGGCCATTGTTGACCGGGATAATGATGATCTGGCAATTTTTGAATCCGGGGCTATTCTGATTTATCTGGCGGAAAAGACCGGGAAGCTGATGCCGTCCGACGTTCGGGGACGGATGGACGTACTCCAGTGGCTGATGTTCCAGATGTCGGGTGTCGGCCCGATGCAGGGGCAGGCCCATGTCTTTGTCCGCTATTTCCCGGAAATAATCCAGCCGGCGATTGACCGTTACCAGAATGAAACCAAACGGCTCTATACGGTGCTGAATGACCAGCTGAAGGACAGGGATTATCTGGCAGGATCAGGGCGCGGCGCCTATTCCATCGCCGATATTGCCAACTGGAGCTGGGTCCGGTCCTATGAATGGGCCGGGATTGATATTGACGATCTGCCCGATTTGCAGGCATGGCTTAAACGGATCGCCGCCCGCCCTGCCGCACAAAAGGGGGTGGAAATTCCCGAACCCATCGGCGGCAGCAAAACCGCCGAAGCCGGAAAGAAAATAATCACAAAATGACCGAATACAGCATTTATCAGGTTGATGCCTTTGCAACAGAAATATTCAAGGGCAATCCGGCGGCGGTGATGCCGCTGGACGACTGGCTGGATGCGGCAATCATGCAGCAGATTGCCCTGGAGAATAATCTGTCGGAGACCGCTTTTTTTGTCCCGGTCCCGGGGCATGAGGCGGATTTTCACCTGCGCTGGTTTACCCCGGCGGCAGAAGTTGACCTGTGCGGTCATGCCACCCTGGCGGCGGCCCATGTGGTGATAAATGAAGGTGACTGGCCGGGTGACAAGGTGATATTCTCGACGGAAAAGGCCGGTATTCTGAGGGTATGCCGCCAACGGAACGGCATGCTGCAACTTGATTTCCCGGCACGCGAGGGCCGGGAAATCCCCCTGACGGACGAGGTTAGCACCGCGCTTCTGGCCCGCCCGGACCGGCTGTTGCTGGCGCGGGATCATATGGCGGTTTTTACCACCGAGGCCGAGGTGGCGGCCCTTGAGCCTGATATGGCAAGGCTCGCCCGGCTGAATGAGGTCGGGGTGATCGTAACCGCCCCGGCTGATGATCCCGATATTGATTTTGTCTCGCGGTTTTTTGCCCCATTTCACGGTATTCCCGAAGACCCGGTCACCGGTTCCGCCCATTGCACGCTGATCCCCTATTGGGCCGAAAGGCTGGGCAAGACATGTTTATCCGCCCGGCAAATATCGGTGCGTGCAGGCGATCTCACCTGCGGCTATCTGGCAGATAAGGCCCGGGTCACCATCGCCGGTCATGCGGTAACTTATTTAAAGGGCCGGATTTTTCTGTAGGTCGTTCAGAAATTCCCGGGTTTTGCGGATGGCATCGGCAAGTCCGGTACGTTCGATAATGACGTCTTCGGGAAAGGCGGTAAGCAGGCGGCTCGGGGTCGCCCCGTCAAGCATGACAAACACCCCCCGGTCTGTTCGTCGGCGGATCAGGCGGCCATAGGCCTGTTTCAGGCGCAGGCGGGTGATCAGGTCGTCATAACTTTGTTTGCCGAACATCTCGCGCCGGGCCTTGTGCAGGATGGTGGGCCGGGGCCAGGGTACCCGGTCGAATATGCACAGCCTGAGCGACCGTCCCGGCACATCAACCCCGTCACGTACGGCATCGGTGCCAAGAAGACAGCTATCCTCTACCGCGCGGAAAATATCAATCAAGGTCGCGACATTGATCGGGTCAACATGCTGGGCATAAAGCGGGATATTATTCTGGTCCATTGTCCGGCCCAGCCGTTGGTGAACCGCGCGCAGGCGGCTGATGGCGGTGAATATGCCAAGCGCCCCGCCGCCCGACGCCAGCATCAGTTCCCGACAAGCGGCGGCCAGCTGGTCAAGACTGTGTTTATTGAGATCATTGACGATGAATATCCGGCTTTGATCCGCATAGTTGAAGGGGGATTTCAGGCTCTGACGGCGCGGCGGGTCAATCAGATGGGCGGCCCCGGTCCGGACCTCTGCCGCATGCCATTCGACGTCCGGGTTGCCCCCGTCCCGGCGGTCGCGCAGGGTGGCCGAGGTAATCACGACACCCCGGGCCGGTTTTAAAACGGTCTCGGCAAAGGGCAGGCTCGGGTCAATCCAGTGGCGATGCATCCCGACATCTGTTTCCCGCCCCTGAATACGGTCCAGTTCGAACCAGTCAATCCATGCCGGATTATCGGGGGCATTTCCGATCAATTTCTCCAGCATCGGACTCCAGCCGTCATTGAGAATATCGGCGCGCCGGGTCAGGGTGCGGGAGATGGAGTCGAGCCGCCCCCGCAGGTTGCTGTCCAGTTCATCTGCCTCGTCATCCAGTTTTTTCAGCAGAATAGCGGCGAGTTTTTTCAGCGATTTGCCCAGATTTCCGAGGGCAGCATGAAGATCCTCCGCCGCCTCTGTCAGGCCGGAAATTGCGTGGTCTGCCGGGGTTTCCAGACTGTGATACTGGTCTTTGCCTGTGGTCCGGGCAAAAATCTGCCGCCGGACCAGTTCGAGAAATTTTTCCATCGGGCCATAGGCGCTGTCCCCGGTGATCCGGTTATGCCAGCCGTCTGCCGGCAGACAGCGCGCCCCGGTGATCACCTGTTCCAGCAGCCGCCGGGCCTCGTCATTGTCATGAACCAGGTCCTCGACCCGGCCTTTCAGGCCCTTGCCGCGACGCCGGGTCTCTTCCGCGCCCCTGATCCAGCGCCGCAATTCCAGCCCCTCCTGCCCTCTGAGATGAGCGGAAAAGGCACTGTCGGCGGCATCAAACAGATGATGGCCCTCATCAAACACATAATGTTCCGACAGGGGTGCATCCTCTGGATGAAGGGCGGCCTGCACCATGACCAGCGCATGG